>NZ_DBHLAM010000051.1:0-56074 GCF_057314195.1 Rodentibacter sp.
CACCGGTCTCCAAAACCGGGTGTTGGGAGTTCGAGCCTCTCCGCCCCTGCCATTTAATTAATATTAATTTTCTTTATCTTTAAATAAATCTTATACTAATAAGCGCTTTTTATTTTTTGAGATTTATTTATGAGCTATTCTATTCAAGATTTTATTCGACTTATCGCTCGACTTCGTAATCCTAACGGTGGCTGTCCTTGGGATCTTAAACAAAATTATACCTCAATGATTCCTTGTTTGATTGAAGAAACCTATGAAGTTATTGAGGCGATTCAAAAGAAAGATATGGTCAATTTACGTGAGGAACTTGGCGATCTCCTTCTTCAAGTCGTGTTTTTCAGTCAACTTGCCTCGGAAGATCATTATTTCACTTTTGATGATGTACTCAATGATGTGGCGCAGAAAATCGTTCGTCGTCATCCTCATGTATTCGGAGATTTGAACGCTGGAAACGAGGAGGAAGCGCTTGCCCGTTGGAACGAAATTAAAGCGCAAGAAAAATCCGGCAAGGTCGTTAATTCGATTCTGGATTCAATTCCTCATGCCTTTCCGGCGTTGCTTCGTGCACAAAAATTACAAAAACAATGCGCTAAAGTTGGCTTTGATTGGCGTGAAATTCCTCCGGTTATCGGGAAAATAGAAGAAGAATTGCAAGAAGTGAAAACGGAACTGCTTCAAACACCGCAAAATGCCGAGCGTTTGGAAGAAGAGATCGGCGATTTGATTTTTGCAACGGTGAATCTTGCCCGCCATGTAAAATGTGATGCCGAAGAGAGTTTGCGCAAAGCCAATTATAAATTTGAGCAACGTTTCCGCAACATCGAACGAAAAGCAAATGCGCTAGGGACCTCGCTTGAAGCGCTTTCCTTAGCCGAAATGAATAGGTTGTGGGATGAAGTGAAAAACGAAGAAAAATAAGTAAGGAGAAGGTTTACGCCTTCTCCTTCGTTCATTTGATCTCTTGATTTAGCACCGCATTGAAGGCAAGTGCGTAGCGGGCTTTAATAGTTGTCTGCGCGGTCGGCGGTTTGACCGATAATTGCAATGCCCGCACTGGCGCCGATTCGTGTGGCACCCGCCTTAATCATCGCTAATGCGGTGTCGGTATCGCGGATGCCGCCGGAGGCCTTCACGCCGATATTGCCGACGGTTCGCTTCATTAGCGCTACATCTTCTACCGTCGCCCCGCCCTTGTTGAATCCGGTCGAAGTTTTTACAAAGGCAACACCGATTTCTTTACAAATTTCGCAAGCCTTTACGATTTCTTCTTTATTGAGTAGGCAAGTTTCTAAAATCACTTTGAGTGGAATACTTCGGCAAGTGTCGAATACGGCTTGAATATCCGCTTTTACCGCTTCCCATTTATTCGATTTTATCCAACCAACGTTAATCACCATATCAATTTCGTTTGCACCGGCTTTTATCGCTTCTGCCGCTTCAAAGGTTTTCACGGAAGTTAAATTCGCACCTAACGGAAACCCCACTACGGTACAGATTTTCACTTTTGTGTTGGCCAGTTTCTTTTTTGCAAGAGGAATATAGCCGGAATTAATGCATACGGAATAAAAACCGTACCGAATTGCCTCATCGCACAGCGTTAAAATATCTTGTTCGGTTTTCTCAGCAGCTAGTGCGGTGTGATCAATATATTGAGCAAGTTGTTTCATATTCATAGATTCTCCTTTTTCTTGGTTTTGCTATATAATACGCCAAATTTTTTTGAAAGGACTATATTATGATTATCGTAACAGGCGGCGCGGGCTTTATTGGTAGTAACATCGTCAAAGCATTAAACGATATGGGGCGCAAAGATATTTTAGTTGTAGATAATTTAAAAGACGGCACGAAATTTGCTAATTTAGCGGATTTGGATATTGCCGATTATTGCGACAAAGATGATTTTATCGCCGCCATTATTGCCGGCGACGATTTTGGTGACATTGATGCGGTGTTCCATGAAGGGGCTTGTTCTGCCACCACCGAATGGGACGGTAAATACATCATGCATAATAATTATGAATATTCCAAAGAATTGTTGCATTATTGTCTTGATCGCAAAATTCCATTTCTTTACGCTTCCAGCGCGGCAACCTATGGCGATACTAAAATCTTCCGTGAAGAGCGCAAATTTGAAGGTCCGTTGAATGTGTACGGCTATTCTAAGTTCTTATTTGACCAATATGTGCGTAACATTTTGCCGGAAGCGAAATCACCGGTATGCGGATTTCGTTATTTTAACGTGTATGGGCCGCGCGAAAGCCACAAAGGCGCTATGGCAAGCGTCGCATTCCATTTAAATAATCAAATCTTAAAAGGTGAAAATCCGAAATTATTTGCCGGTAGTGAAAATTTCCGTCGTGACTTCGTGTATGTCGGCGATGTGGCTGCAGTGAACCTTTGGTGTTGGCAAAATGGTATTTCCGGTATTTATAATCTCGGCACGGGTAACGCAGAAAGTTTCAAAGCGGTTGCCGATGCGGTGGTGAAATTCCATGGCAAAGGTCAAATCGAAACAATTCCGTTCCCGGAACATTTGAAATCTCGCTATCAAGAATATACCCAAGCGGATTTAACCAAACTTCGCTCAACCGGCTACGATAAACCGTTTAAAACGGTGGCGGAAGGCGTAGCCGAATACATGGCATGGTTAAATAAATAATTTCTTTTTCTGGCTTGTGTAAGAAAGAAGCAAAGAATGCCCTAGACTAATTTGCTTTTTTCGCTAGGTTAGAAAAATTCTAAGTCGCTTAGGCGAGTTAAACGGGACTTTAATTAAGTGCGGTTAAAAACTTCGAAATTATGTAGCAGTTGCACAACGCTAAAATTACCCTTGCAAAATAGCACCGCATTGGAGCCGCTTTCAATGCGGTGCTGTCGTTTGATGCAAACTCATGCTTAATTCAAATGGTTTTGTGCATTTGCTACATAATTATCGAAAACTTTAGCGTTTTTAACCGCCCTTTTAGCATAGGTAGCATAAGGCAGTGAATATTTTAATTATTGGCCCGTCCTGGGTCGGCGATATGATCATGTCGCACAGTTTGTATCAACAGCTCAAACAGCAATATTTGAATTGTCAAATCGATGTAATGGCACCGAATTGGTGTAAGCCGTTGTTGGCGCGCATGCCGGAAGTGCGTAAGGCGATTGAAATGCCGTTAGGGCATGGTAAATTCGCGTTATACGAACGTTATCGTTTGGGTAAAGCCTTGCGTCACCAATATGATATGGCGATTGTGTTACCAAACTCATTGAAGTCTGCATTTATTCCGTTTTTTGCCAAAATCCCATGTCGTCGCGGTTGGAAGGGGGAAAGCCGTTATATTTTGTTGAACGATTTGCGTGCCAATAAAAAAGATTACCCGATGATGGTGCAACGTTATGTGGCGTTGGCGTTTGAATCCAATGCGGTGCCAAAAGCAGATGACATTCCCGTGCGCAAACCCTATTTAGTTGTTGAACCGCAGCAACAGACGGCGACTTTCAAAACCTTTGAAAAACAGACCGCACTTTTAGGCGGTCGCCCGATTATCGGCTTTTGTCCCGGTGCGGAATTTGGTCCAGCGAAGCGCTGGCCGCATTATCATTACGCTGCATTAGCCAAAATGCTGATTGAACAAGGCTATGCCGTGGAACTGTTCGGCTCGCTGAAAGATATGGATGCCGGCGAGCAAATTCGCCATGCGTTGCCGTTCGAACTACAACCATTTTGTTTGAATTTAGCGGGGCAAACCAATTTAAATCAAGCGGTCGATTTGCTCGCAAATTGTACCGCAGTCGTTACTAATGACAGCGGCTTAATGCATGTTGCTGCTGCCACCGACCGCCCACTGGTCGCGTTATACGGTCCAACCAGTCCGACTTATACACCGCCGCTTTCTGAGAAAGCAGTGATTATTCGCTTGATTGAAGGTGATTTGATCAAAGTGCGTAAAAGCACTGATAGCACGGAAGGGTATCATCAAAGTTTGATTGACATTACGCCCGACATGGTAATGGAAAAATTGCATATTTTATTAGGAAATAAATGAATCCGTTACGCATCCATTTACAGTTACTCGGCATGGCGATCTTGTGGGGCGCTTCTTGGCCTTGGGGGCGCGTGGTGGCTCAGGCGATGCCTACTTTTGTGGCATCAAGCATGCGCTTTTTTATCGCGATTATTCCACTGGTTATTTGGCTGTACGTAGCAAATCGTTTTCGTTATGCCAAAAAACTCCGCCCTAATCAATGGCTCGGCTTATTTCTTACCGCCTTGCTTGGTGTATTCGGCTATTCCACGTTTTTTATTTGGGGGTTGAAATATGTGCCGGCGGGACAAGCGACGGTAATTGTGGCAACCAATCCGGTATTCACCACAATTTTTGCTATTTGGTTATTTAAAGAAAAATGGAACAAGTGGGTGGCGAACGGTATGGCGATTGCCGTTGCCGGTTCCCTGTTAGCAATGACAAAAGGCGAGCCCACACAAATGTTGACAAACTTTGGCTTCGGACAATTGTTATTGCTCGGCGCACTCGTCTGCTGGGTGGCGTACACCTTGTTGGCACGCAAAGTCTTGGTAGGGATTGATTCGTTAACCGCCACTACGATTTCTTCCATTTTTGGCTTTTTATTGTTATTTATTGGGGCGTTAATTGCAGAGTCTTGGCAAGACTGGGCGATTGTTTTCACCTTGGATCAAAGCACATGGTTTAGTTTAATCGGCTTAGCGCTTGGCGCGACCGTATTGGCTTATGCATGGTATTTTGATGGTGTGAAGTATCTCGGTGCCGGCAATGCGGCGGCATACATCATTCTCGTACCGATTCTCGGTATTTTATTTTCGGCCATTTGGTTAAACGAACAAGTGGATTCCTCGCTGCTTATCGGCGGCACGCTTGCGGTTTCCGGCTTGGGAATTATGCATTGGGGGCGGCGTCGAATTAAATGAAAATTTGTTTAGTCAAAACCTCCTCCATGGGCGATGTTATCCATACGCTTCCCGCATTAACCGATGCACAACGCGCAATTCCAAACTTACAAGTGGATTGGGTGGTGGAAGAAAATTTTGCTGAAATTCCGCGCTGGCATACGGCGGTGAATCAAGTGATTCCTATTGCATTGCGTCGTTGGAAAAAGTTGCCCTTTTCTGCGCAAACAAAAAATGAATGGAAAAATTACCGTGCTTTGCTTCAAACAGCGCATTACGATGCGGTAATTGACGCACAAGGGTTGATTAAAAGCGCTTTTTTTGCCGCTCGGTTAGCGCATGGAATTAAACATGGTTACGATTGGCACAGCATTCGAGAGCCGCTCGCTTCACTTTTCTACGATAAAAAATATGCCGTTTCTTATCAGCAACACGCAGTTGAACGAGTTCGTCAATTATTCGCCCAAAGTTTGGGCTATTCCTTGCCGCGTTCGCAAGGCGATTATGCTATCGCCGCTCATTTTTCGTCCGAACCCGACACCACGCCCTATGCGCTTTTTATTCATGGTACAACGCGGGAAGACAAGTGCTGGCCGGAAAGCGAATGGCAAAAATTAATTGAAAAGATGCGCGCCGTTCCCTTGCAAATTCGTTTGCCTTGGGGGAATAAGAAGGAAAAAGCGCGTGCTGAACGTTTGGCGCGCGGAAGAGAATATGTGCGGGTATTGCCGCGTTTATCTTTAACCGAATTAGCTAGCCAAATTGCCGCCTCCAATGCGGTGCTCTCGGTGGACACCGGCTTAGCTCATTTAACCGCAGCGCTAAGTAAGCCGAATATTACGCTTTACGGTGCGACGGATCCTAAGTTGGTCGGCACTTATGGCAAGCATCAATGGCATTTGAATGCATCAAAAATGGCGGAAATTTCAGCAGAACAGGTTTTTGCTAAAATTGAAGCATTGCGAGAAAGTTTATTTTAAACGTATCAATTTCATATGATTGATTGGTTTTTATCAAAAAAATCGTCCCCATTATACTGAATATGCTAGAAATGCATTGGCAAAATTTAATCGAAATCCCGGTTTCCTCGGTTTCATTGACGTGCTTTTAGTCCACTTATCATTAGGAATAACAAATGAATTACACACAAGACAACGATAAACTTTACCGCTATCTCTTTCAAAATCGTGCCGTGCGCGGCGAATGGGTACGTTTAAACCAAAGTTTTACGGATACTTTAAATACGCATCATTACCCACAAGCGGTACAGAATTTGCTCGGCGAAATGATGGTGGCGACTGCGTTATTAACCGCCACGTTGAAATTTGAAGGCAATATTACCGTGCAGATTCAAGGTGATGGCCCGCTCCGTTTGGCTTTAGTTAACGCTAACGATCGGCAACAAATTCGCGCCTTGGCGCGCATTGAAGGCGAACTTGCACCGAATATTGGTTTGCACGAAATGGTTGGCAAAGGCGTATTGGTGATAACGATTGCGCCAAAAGAAGGCGAACGTTACCAAGGCGTAATTGGTTTGGATAAACCGACGATCGGCGAATGTTTAGAAGATTATTTCGCCCGTTCCGAACAGTTACAAACTCAACTGATTATTCGCACCGGCGAATACGAAGGCAAACCTGTGGCGGCGGGAATGTTGCTACAAATTATGCCGGACGGCGAAGGCTCGCCGAGCGATTTTGAACATTTGGCGACACTCGCGGCAACCGCGAAAAACGAAGAATTATTTGGCTTGAGCGCGGAAGAAATGCTTTATCGTTTATATCACGAAGAGCGTGTAGAAGTGTATCCGCCGCAAGATGTCCAATTCTTCTGCGGTTGTTCGGCGGAACGTTCCGGTGCAGCGCTGTTATTAATTTCTGATGCGGAAATCGAAGAGATTTTGCAAGAACACAAAGGCAGTATCGATATGCAATGCGAATGTTGTGGCACCCACTACTTCTTCAATAAAGACGCGATTGAGAAATTAAAAGCGGCAACGCAGGCGGAAGCTTAACTAATAAAATCCCGATTTTTATCGGGATTTTGTTTTTTTATGGAAGTAGAAATCAGCACCGCATTGAAGCGGTCATTTCCACTTTATGTGGCAGAACAATTGCAATGAAAAGGCGAGCCACCTTAAAAGAAAATCGGGCGGAGCCGTATGTAGTCGTGAACTCTCAAATCAGCACCGCATTGAAGCCTGTCGTTTCGTTTTATTTTCCACCGGTTATTCCGGTGTAATCCATTCCACCGTCCAGCTGCCGGTACCTTCCGGCACTAATGTTTTCACCAAATAAGGCAATATTGCTTTCATTTGGTTTTCTAACGTCCAAGGCGGATTAATTACTGCCATGCCACTGGCGGTCATGCCGCGTTGATCGCTGTCCGGACGCACGGCAAGTTCAATTTTCAGAATTTTACGTATGCCGCTGGCTTGCAAGCCTTTAAAAATACGTTTGGTTTGTTGACGTAAAACCACCGGATACCAAATGGCATAAGTGCCGGTAGCAAAGCGTTTGTAGCCTTCTTCCGCCGCTTTCACGACCAAATCGTAGTCTTCCTTAAGTTCATACGGCGGATCGATTAGCACCAAGCCACGGCGTTCCTTCGGCGGAAGCGTGGCTTTCAGCTGTTGGAAGCCGTTATCGCATTTCACGCTGACGTTTTTAAACTCTTTGAAATTATTACGCAGCAGCGGAAAATCACGCGGGTGCAATTCGGTTAGTAAGGCGCGATCTTGCGGGCGTAATAATTGTGCGGCGATCAGCGGCGAACCCGCGTAATAACGAAGCGTCTTAGCGCCAAAATTTAAGTTTTTAATTAAATCAACATAGCGACTTATTTCTTGTGGTAAATCTGTTCGTTCCCATAATCGCCCGATACCTTCTTTGTATTCGCCGGTTTTTTCCGCCTCGTCGGAAGATAGCTGATAACGTCCCACGCCGGCATGCGTATCGAGATAATAAAAGCCTTTGTCTTTCAGTTTGAGGTTTTCCAAGATCAGCATCAATACGATGTGCTTTAGTACATCGGCATGGTTGCCGGCGTGGAAAGAATGACGATAGCTTAACATTATTGCTCCTTAACTAAAAAAGTGTGATGAAAACAACCACACTTTCGGGATGATGAAATTATGTCGCTGTTACGCAAGGCTGAAATGACCTCACAAAATAGCACCGCATTGAAGCGACCTCCAATGCGGTGCTATTTGTGAGTCGAACTTAAATCCACTCCAATGGTTTTGTGCATTGCGGCATCATACCGGATGATTAGAATAATTCTTCCGGTTGCGCTGCCGGGGTAGCGTCTTGCGTTTTACCGGTGCCGCCGTTTAAGCGTTGTTGCAATTCGGAGGGAACATAATAACCGCGTTCTTGCATTTCCGCTGCATAGGTGCGTTTTGGTTCGCTGCCAACGATAAAGTATTCTTTGCGTCCGCCGTATTCGGAAAGTAAGCCGGAGTTGCTGTCGATGGTTTTTTCTATGATGTTTGGCGGTAAATTTAATTTACGTTCCGGCAAATCCGCCAACGCCACTTTCATATAAGATACCCAAGCAGGCATAGCGGTTTTCGCACCGGCTTCGCCACGTCCTAATACGCGTTTGTTATCGTCAAATCCCACATAAGTCGTTGTCACTAGATTCGCCCCGAATCCGGCATACCACGCCACTTTGGAATTATTGGTGGTTCCGGTTTTACCGCCAACATCGCTACGCTGTTTGATGTCTTTAGCGATGCGCCAACTGGTTCCTCTCCAAGTTAAACCTTGCTCGCCATAAATCGCCGTATTTAATGCGCTACGAATTAAGAAAGCCAATTCGCCGCTAATTACTCGAGGCGCGTATTCCACTTTTGATGAAGCGTCTTTGGCGCTAGCCATTAAGTCGATCGAGCCGTCGTTTAATGCACTGTTTTGCGTTTGTAATTCAGGTAAATCCGGCACGTTTTCCGGTTGCACGTCGCCTTCTTCCGTATCTGTGTTGGTATTGCCTTGCGCCGCTTTTAAATCCTCGGGCTTGGCCACTTCGGCAATATTTTGGAAACCGTCGATTTTATCTTTGGTCTCGCCATAAATGACGGGAATATTGTCACAGCTAATACAGGCGATTTTCGGATTTGCCACGAATAAATCTTTGCCTGTGTTATCTTGGATTTTCTCAATGATGTAAGGATCGATCAAAAAACCGCCGTTATCGAATACTGCATAAGCGCGCGCCATTTCAAGCGGGGTAAAGGACGCTGCCCCGAGCGCTAAGGCTTCGCTAGCGAAATATTGCTCGCGTTTGAAACCGAAGCGTTGTAAGAAATCGGCGGTAAAGCTGATACCCGCGGTTTGTAGCGCGCGAATCGCAATCATATTTTTCGATTGGCCTAAACCGACGCGTAAACGCATCGGGCCATCGTAACGATCCGGTGAATTTTTGGGGTTCCACACCGGTTGTCCCGGCTTGGCGATGGAAATCGGACTGTCTTGCAACACGCTGGAAAGGGTTAGGCCTTTTTCTAATGCCGCCGCATAAATAAACGGTTTAATGGAAGAACCCACTTGTACTAAGGATTGGGTTGCGCGATTAAATTTGCTTTGTTCAAAACTAAAACCGCCGACCAAGGCTTCGATCGCACCGTTATCTGAATTTAGCGAAACCAATGCGGAGTTAGCCGCCGGAATTTGCCCTAGCACCCATTCGCCGTTGTCGCGTTGTCGAAGCCAAATTTGTTCGCCGATTTTCACCGGATTGGCGCGACCCGTCCAACGCATTGCTGCGGAAGAAAGCATCATTTTTTCACCGGAGGCAAGTAATAATTCTGCGCCGTTTTTGCTAAGGCTTAATACGGCCGCTGGAATGAAGGGCTCGGAATTCGGTAATTTTTTCAAAAAGGCAATGATACGTTCGTTATCCCAAACCGCTTCGTTTTTTTGCCATAAAGGTGCACCGCCGCGATAACCATGACGCATATCGTAATCGATTAAGTTATTGCGTACCGCTTTTTGCGCTTGTTCTTGGTCTTTGGAGAGGATGGTGGTAAACACCTTATAGCCGCGGGTGTAAGCTTCTTCTTCGCCGAATCGTTTTACCATTTCTTGGCGCACCATTTCCGTAACGTAATCCGCTCGAAAATCAAATTTGGCGCCGTGGTAACTCGCTACAATCGGTTCTTTAATTGCCGCATCGTATTCGTCTTTAGTGATGTATTTTTCATCCAACATACGCGCTAATACTACGTTGCGACGTTCTTCCGCACGTTTCGGTGAATATAACGGATTCATCGTGGAAGGCGCTTTCGGCAGGCCGGCGATAATTGCCATTTCGGATAAGGTCAGCTCATCTAAGGATTTGCCGAAATAGGTTTGCGCTGCTGCTGCAACGCCGTAAGAACGATAACCCAAGAAGATTTTATTTAGATAAAGTTCCAAAATTTCTTGTTTACTGAGAGTATTTTCAATTTCAATGGCCAGCACCGCTTCGCGCGCTTTGCGAATAATGGTTTTTTCCGGCGTTAAGAAGAAGTTGCGGGCTAATTGCTGGGTAATCGTACTCGCTCCCTGCGATGCCCCACCGTTAGTTACCGCCACCCATAATGCGCGAGCGATACCTACCGGATCTAAACCGTGATGATCATAAAAACGGCTATCTTCCGTTGCTAAAAAAGCCTCCAGCAAGCGTTGTGGGACGTTTTCCAACTTCACCGGAATGCGGCGCTGTTCGCCCACTTCGCCGATAAGTTTGCCGTCCGCCGTATAAATTTGCATCGGCTGTTGCAATTCCACAGTTTTTAAACTTTCCACCGAAGGTAAGGCCGATTTAAGGTGAATGTAAAGTATGCCGCCGGCTACTAATCCTAAAATACACAGGGTTAATAGACTGCTTAATATTAATTTTGCGATCCGCATCGTAAAATTCTCTCTTGCTTGATGATTTATCTTGGAGTCATAACTATATTCGGTCGCTAAGTATAAAAGATTCACCGCCTAAATAATAGGAAAAGCATATGCTGATGCCTTATAAAAAACGGCAAGTAATTCAAATTGGCGTGTACCGACAACACGAACGATTCCAGGTCGTTTGGCTCAATCCTCAAAAACTAGTTCAATTTCTTTCTTTTTCTATTGAAGAAACGAACCTCTATGCCAAATTGACGGCACGTTTAACGGCAGATTTTCCGCAAATACGCATACAGCTTAGAGTGGTTGGCTGCATTTCACCGCATTTGACTTGGTCTAAAACGCTGATTTTGCCGCATTCGTTAAGCGTACAAGAATGCGAGCGACAATGTCAGTTTGTCTTGCAAAAAGAATTGCCTATCGCGTTAAACGAACTTTGGTTCGATTATCGGGCAAAGCCTCTGAAACAAGGTTTTCGTTTAGATATTCACGCTGTTCGCCGCCAAACGGCAATGGATTTTCAATGCGATTATGACAAATTGCCTCTTCAGGTTTTAGATCTCATGCCGCACGCGATTTTACGTGCGTTTCATTTCGTTTTGAGTGAGCGATGTGAAAATTCGCTTTATTTGTATCAAGACGTGCAACATTGTTTTGCCCTTATGGAAGCCGCTCATCAGCCGCAAATGTTACAAGCAACGGGAAATTTGATTACGCTTTTCGAACAATTTTGTCGGCGTTTTGAGTCAAAGATTGAACGGGTTTACTTTTATCGAACGGTTGATTGTGAACCAATCGATCTGCCTGCTGATTGGAATCAAGTGACAACCGACGCGCCTTTTATTGCCTTAGGAAATTGCCTTTGGCAAACAACGGAGCCGCAACAAAATATATCGCAAGGCAGTGCGCATTTAACAGAGAATAGGGATGAACGGGATTAATTTATTGCCTTGGCGGTTGGAAAAATATCAAAGGGCATTAATCACTTTTCTGATTAAGTTATGTGTCGTTTTCAGCACCGCATTGACCGCCTATGCGACGCTATATTGGTTTCACCAGCAACAACAGACCGAATTAAATGCACGCTTGCAAACTCTCGAACAACAAAAAAATCGCTTAGCCGAAACCGCCGGACAAGTTATGCAGATTAAGCAAACAATACAAAGTTTTACCGAATTGCAAGCCATTGCGCCCGAGAGCGTAACGCAAATTCTGTCCTTGTTGCCGCAATTTCCTTTCCGACAAGGTGAATTGGAGAGCTTTAATTTGAACGAAGATCTTGTTCAATTAAAGGGATTTTGTTTAGAACAAGACGAATTTGAACGATTACACGAATTTTTAAGTGCGCATTTCATTTCGGTGAAGCTCATTCAATTTAAACCGGAGCAAGGACGTTTGGCATTTGAGTTTGAGCTTTCCTCAACCATAAAATCGGGTGATCGATGAAAAAGTTTATCAAATATCGTTTGCCGACAGTGGAAAAATGGTTGGCGTTGCCGAAACGCTATCATTGGAGTTTGTTTGCAATTTGCCTAGGTGCGATCAATTTTCCCGTTATTTGGGAAAACTGGCAAAGCCATCAACGGCTGCAGTCTATTGGGCAAGAGATGACACAACAGACGGCAGAACTCGCTCACCAAGAAAAATTACTTATCGCGTTAAAACAACATTCCGATCGAAATGAGTTATCGCCGCAATTAACCAAGCGGATTGTGGCATTAGATCAACAAATTCACGGTTTGTTGAGTGAGGAAATCGAATTGACCGAGTATCAATGGGATTTTTCGTCTCATCCGGTGTTACAGCTTCAGTTGGTGGGGAGATTTCAAGAGTTACACGATTTTGTTGCCGCGCTTTCCGAACAGAATGCGTTAGCATTCGCTCAACTGGAAATGCAAAAAACGGAACGCGGACAGGTGCAAAGCCAAGTGATTTTACAATTAAAACGAGAGGAATAAGCGTGCGGAAATTTCACTATTTTTTTACGGCGATTTTAGGATTGTGTTCCTACTTGCCGGGACAAGCGGCCGATCCTTTTGATCGTACTCAGCGACAAAGTGAACTTCAGTCGGAAACGAGAATATCAACACGCACGGCAAAATGCTCTTTCAACGAGCCTGTTTTTGCCGTTGAAACTGCGTTTGATCAACTGAAATTGGTGGGTGTAGTGATGTATAAACAAGTGCCCGAGGCCTTGTTTTTAGATGATCGCCAGCAATTAATTATTGCTAAGCAAGGGCATCGGTTAGGGCGGGAAAGTTACCTGTTGCAACAAATCGGTAAAAACGGGGTGCGGCTGCTTCGTCCGAAAGCGGGACAATGCGAGCAAACCGAATCTTTAGATGTACGATTTTAGGAGTATCTATGATAAATCGGTTGAAAAAATACGGTCTGCTTTTGTTGAGTTTTTGCTGTTTGAAGGTTGCTGCCGAGTTCAAAGAAAATCAAGTGTTTTCCATTCGTTTGAAACAAGCCCCGATGGTGGCAAGCTTGCAAGAGTTGGCGCTGGTGCAAGGGACGAATTTAGTGGTGGATGACGAACTGGAGGGATCGCTTTCTTTGCAATTGGACAATGTGGATCTTGATCGCGTGTTGCGTTCTGTGGCGAGAATGAAAGGTTTGTCGTTGCGTGTGGAAGATGACATTTATTATTTGGGCAAACGTTCCGAGCAGGAAGCCTTTGCCGCACCGATGAATGCGGTGCCACCGGCGTTAGTCGGCGAATCCGTTGACGCGTTGAAAGAATCGGAATCCAATTTGGTCAGCCGTACGATAAAACTGCATTTCGCCAAAGCGTCGGAAGTAATGAAATCCCTTACTACGGGTAGCGGCTCGTTGTTATCGCCGGCGGGTTCGATTGCCTTTGATGATCGTAGTAACTTATTGATTATTCAAGATGAAGCGAAATCCGTCAAAAATATGGCGAAACTGATCGCAGAGCTTGATAAACCTATTGAACAAATCGCCATTGAGGCGCGTATCGTGACAATTACCGATGAGAGTTTGAAGGAATTAGGCGTGCGTTGGGGAATCTTTGCACCAACGGAAAACGCTTATCGCGTGGGCGGGAGTTTAGAGGCGGCCGGTTTTACGAATTTAACGGAAAATTTAAATGTGAATTTTGCCGCAAATACCACACCGGCCGGTTCGATAGCGCTGCAAGTGGCCAAGATTAACGGACGCTTATTAGACTTGGAACTGACTGCATTGGAGCGTGAAAACAACGTGGAAATTATTGCCAGCCCACGTTTACTAACGACTAATAAGAAAAGCGCAAGCATCAAACAAGGGACGGAAATTCCTTATGTGGTCACCAACGGTAAAAATGACACACAATCTGTCGAATTCCGTGAAGCGGTGCTGGGATTGGAAGTAACGCCGCATATTTCCAAAGATAACAATATTTTATTGGATTTATTGGTCAGTCAAAATTCACCTGGCAATCGCGTTTCTTATGGGCAGCAAAATAATGAAGTGGTGTCCATCGACAAGCAAGAAATTAACACCCAAGTATTTGCTAAAGATGGCGAAACGATCGTATTGGGTGGCGTGTTCCATGACACGATTAGTAAAGGTGTGGATAAAGTGCCGGTGTTGGGGGATATTCCGCTGGTAAAACGATTGTTCAGTAAAGAAAGCGAACGCCATCAAAAACGTGAGTTAGTGATTTTTGTGACGCCGCATATTTTGAAACAAGGGGAAACGTTGGATTCCTTAAAACAGAAAACGAGAGGCAAGCAAGGGCGGTAACAGTGCGGTTGGATTTGAGCAAATTTTTTCATTTTAGTTGCGTGCTATGTCAATCCGCTTTAAAACAAGGAGCAAACGGCATTTGTTCGAGCTGTCAGCGAAAGATGAAACGCTACATTTATTGCGGCGGTTGCGGTGCACCTTTGCAATATTTTGCTTGCCATTGTGGAAATTGTCGACAGCTGGAACCGGCTTGGGATCGAATGGTGGTTATCGGACATTATGCGGAGCCGCTTTCGTATTTGATTCATCGGTTTAAATTTCGAAAACAATTTTGGCTTGATCGCACATTGGCGCGTTTGTTGTTGCTTGCTGCTTATGATGCCAGACGCAGCCACGGCTTAACCTTTCCGCAAGCCATTATTCCCGTGCCTCTATATCATTTTCGTCAATGGCAACGCGGTTACAATCAAGCGGAGCTACTGGCGAAAATATTAAGTCGATGGCTTGAAGTTCCTTGTTTATCCCATATCGTTAAGCGGGTAAAACATACGCATACCCAGCGAGGATTGACCGCGCATGCACGCCGGCGAAATTTGAAAAACGCTTTCGTTGTAGATTTTTCCGTGGGGTTTCCTTATGAATCGGTGGCTCTGGTAGATGACGTAATTACCACCGGTTCCACTTTAAATGAAATTGCCAAACAACTGCGTCAATTAGGTGTAAAAGAAATTCAGGTATGGGGACTAGCGCATGCTTAGCTCACGTTATCAGTAACGGCAATCCTAATAAATGAGTGGAAAAAATGCTGCAGTAGGCGTATCATCGCTGACAAATTTTCTCAAGTATTAAGGAACGTTTATGGAACAGATTGCTATTTCGGAAGCGGCGCAAGCGCATTTTCGCAAATTGTTAAGTACTCAAGAAGAGGGCACTAATATTCGTATTTTTGTGGTTAATCCCGGTACGCCGAATGCGGAGTGCGGCGTATCTTATTGCCCACCGAATGCGGTAGAGGAAAGCGATATTGAAATGAAATACGACAATTTTTCCGCCTTTGTCGATGAAGTCAGTTTACCATTCTTAGAGGAAGCGGAAATTGATTATGTCACGGAGGAATTGGGTGCTCAATTAACACTTAAAGCGCCGAATGCCAAAATGCGTAAAGTGGCGGATGATGCACCGTTAATTGAACGCGTAGAATATGTCATTCAAACTCAAATCAATCCGCAGCTTGCCAGTCACGGCGGACGTATTACCTTAATTGAGATCACCGAGGATGGCTACGCGATTTTACAATTTGGCGGTGGCTGTAACGGTTGCTCGATGGTGGATGTCACCTTAAAAGACGGGGTAGAAAAACAATTGATTAGTTTATTCCCGAACGAATTGAAAGGTGCAAAAGACGTAACGGAACATCAGCGCGGAGAGCATTCTTATTATTAACCTTCCATTTCCGTTTAATTAATATGAACAGGGGCGTATTTACGCCCCTAATCATTTTTGGCAATCATGGCTTTATGTCCCGCAAAATCGGATTTTGCATTGAAATTAATGTTTCGGTGGACTGAATCTCATCAATTAGTTGAATCTTGGTTGCTAGTACGGCGTGCAATTCCGCAATGGTATGCGTCATTACTTTAATGAAAATCGAATAGTTTCCCGTGGTATAGTAAGCCTCAACCACTTCATCAAAAGTCTCCAATTGTTTAATCACTTTCTCATAATCTTTCGCGCTTTTCAAAATAATACCGATGAAACAGCACACATCGTAGCCGAGTTTACGTTCATCAATAATCACTTTGGTGCCTTCAATAATGCCGGATTGACGCATTTTTTCTACACGCACATGAATAGTGCCGGGGCTGACGCCGAAGTTTTTTGCCATTTCGGCATAGGGAGTGCGGGCGTCTTTGGTGAGAACGCGGAGGATTTGTTGATCCAAATTGTCAATATTGTGCATGAAATAACTCCTTTTAAAGATTATCTAATTTTTTACCATCTATTTAAATAATATTCAATATTAATCAACAGGTAAATAAAATACTTGAGCTATATGTTCATTTTGTTAAATAATACCTAATGAAATTTACTTCTTTTTTAAAAAATAGGCGGAAAATATGAAAAAAACATTTATTTTGCAACAACAAGAAATCAGTTTTGTGAAGAACACTTTCACCCAAAACTTAATTGAACAACTTGGTATTATCGAAGTGCAAGGCCCAATTTTGAGTCAGGTGGGCAATGGGATGCAAGACAATCTGTCAGGTGTCGAGAAAGCGGTTCAAGTTAACGTAAAACAAATCCCCAATGCGGTGTTCGAAGTGGTTCACTCTTTAGCGAAATGGAAACGACATACTCTCGCCCGTTTTCATTTTAAAGAAGGCGAAGGCTTATTTGTGCATATGAAAGCGTTGCGCCCTGACGAAGATTCATTGGATCAGACGCATTCCGTCTATGTGGATCAATGGGACTGGGAAAAAGTGATTCCGGAAGGTCGCCGTAATTTCGCCTATTTAAAAGAAACCGTAAATTCTATTTATCGTGCGATGCGTTTGACCGAATTAGCGGTGGAAGCACGTTTCGATATTCCGGCGATTTTGCCGAAACATATCACGTTTGTGCACAGTGAAGATTTAGTGAAACGTTATCCGAATTTAACCAGCAAAGAACGTGAAAATGCCATTTGTAAAGAATATGGCGCCGTGTTCTTGATCGGTATCGGCGGTAAATTATCCGACGGTAAACCGCACGACGGTCGTGCACCGGATTATGATGACTGGACCACGGAATCAGAAAACGGCTATAAAGGTTTGAACGGCGATATTTTGGTGTGGAATCCGGATTTAGAGAAAGCCTTCGAGCTTTCCTCTATGGGGATCCGCGTGGATGAATCCGCCCTTCGTTTGCAAGTCGGCTTAACCGGAGATGAGGAACGTTTGAAAATGGATTGGCACCAAGAATTACTGGCCGGCAAATTGCCGTTAACTATCGGCGGCGGTATTGGTCAATCCCGTATGGCGATGTTCTTACTTCGTAAAAAACATATCGGTGAAGTACAATCCAGTGTTTGGCCGAAAGAAATGCTGGAACAATATCAGCATATTCTTTAATTTCTTCAAGCATTGCAAAGTGTTGTAATACGCCGTGCATTGCTTGGCTCCAATGCGGTGCTGTTGGAGCACTTCATAGTCGCAGTGGCGACGGATCGGAACTAACGTTATTCGGTAAACCCAAGCGGAATGGGCAAGCCGAATAACGTTTTAGCTTTGAGATATCGTCAATTTTATTGACTCACTTTAAGATTTCATTATAGTTGAGTCCTTTTTATTTTTAACAGGAACAATTTTATGGCGCAATCCGCTCCGAAACGTGAGACCTTCTCCGGTCGTAATGCGTTTATTTTAGCCGCCATTGGCTCAGCCGTTGGGTTGGGTAACATTTGGCGTTTTCCTTACACCACCTATGAAAACGGCGGTGGTGCATTCATTATCCCTTACCTTATCGCGTTATTAACCGCGGGGATTCCGCTTTTATTTTTAGATTACGCAATCGGCCATCGTCACCGCGGTGGTGCACCGCTTTCTTATCGTCGCTTCAGCCCGCATTTCGAAGTGTTTGGTTGGTGGCAAGTGATGGTCAACGTGATTATCGGCTTGTACTATGCGGTCGTATTAGGTTGGGCGGCAAGCTATACTTATTTTTCCATCAACAGCGCATGGGGTGATAAACCGATCGACTTCTTTATTGGTGAATTCTTGAAAATGGGCGATATTGCTAACGGTGTAAGCTTTGATTTTGTCGGTATGGTGACCGGCCCGTTAATCGCGGTGTGGGTAGTTGCTTTGGGCGTATTGTCTTTAGGCATCCAAAAAGGGATCGCGAAATCCTCCGCCATTTTAATGCCTGTATTGGTGATTATGTTCGTTGCTTTGGTGATTTATTCATTATTCCTACCGGGCGCAGCGAAAGGCTTAGATGCGTTATTTACCCCGGATTGGTCAAAACTTTCCAGTCCTAGCGTGTGGATTGCGGCATACGGTCAAATTTTCTTCTCGCTGTCCATTTGCTTCGGCATTATGGTGACCTACGCTTCTTATTTGAAGAAAGAATCGGATCTCACCGGCAGTGGCTTAGTGGTAGGCTTTGCGAACAGTAGCTTTGAAGTATTAGCCGGTATCGGCGTGTTTGCCGCATTGGGCTTTATCGCAACGGCTCAAGGGCAAGAAGTGAGCGAAGTGGCAAAAGGCGGCATCGGTTTGGCTTTCTTCGCCTTCCCGACCATCATTAACAAAGCGCCTTTCGGCGAAGTGTTAGGCGTGTTGTTCTTCGGTTCTTTAACTTTTGCGGCATTAACTTCTTTCATCTCCGTTATCGAAGTCATCATCTCGGCGATTCAAGACAAACTCCGTATTCGTCGTGCAAAAGTGACCTTCATCGTGGGTGTACCGATGATGTTGGTTTCGGTAATTTTATTCGGTACCACCACCGGCTTACCGATGTTAGATGTATTCGATAAATTCGTGAACTATTTCGGTATTGTTGCTGTGGCATTTGTGTCATTAATTGCGATTGTGGCGAACGAAAAATTAGGTTTATTGGGCGATCACTTAAACGAAACCTCTTCTTTTAAAGTCGGCTTCTTCTGGCGTTTATGTATCGTTCTTACCACCGGCATTTTGGCGTTTATGCTGTTTAGCGAAGGCGCGAAAGTGTTTGCCGAAGGTTACGAAGGCTACCCGAGTTGGTTCGTAAATATCTTTGGCTGGGGGATGGCCGTAAGCTTGCTCGTGGTGGCGTTTATTCTTTCCCGTTTAAAATGGAAAAGCGAAACCAAATTAACCCTAGAAGCCAAAGGAGAATAATATGAGTACCAGTGCAATTATTATGATGATCGTCGCCCTTGGCGTAATCTGGGGTGGGTTGATTTACGCCTTACTGCGTTTGCCGAAAGAAAATTAAACGAAACGAGATAGGACCGCACTTCAATGCGGTCCTATTTTGTTTTTCCAATATTTCCCGAAAGCCGGCTCAATTCCGTTTGCTGCGAAAATTCTGGTGCGCCATTTGTGAGCTTTCGCCATTATTTTAACTTTATATCTTATTTTAGTTATTTTCTCCTCTTACTGCCTCAACCCAACGTTCAATTAACCGCTTACTTTCTACATCGGCGCCGAAGCGGATGAAGTCAATGTCCAATAAATTGAGTTTGGTCGGATCACTGGCTTTAGGGGAGGCTTTGGCGTGAATATTGGTTGGGATTTGGTAAGAATCGGATTCCCGCCATGGGATTTCTTGCGCTTCGGTGTCGAGGACGAAATCCACAAAATGTTTAGCGTTTTCAAGATTGCGTGCGCCTTTGATGATACTGACTGCGCCCAATGTGTAGCCGACACCTTCGCAAGGCAAAATGCCTTTTACCGGTGCGCCTTTGTCTTTTTCACGCACATAGCTGTGCATAAAGGATATGTCAACAGCCACTTCACCGGTGGCTAAATTACCGGTTGCCAATCCGCTTTTGGAATATTGCGCCACATTGGTATTGAGTTTTTTCAAGTAATCAAAGGCTTTTTCTTCACCCCAAAGTTGAACCAGTGTGGTGAGTAATGAATAGCCGGTGCCGGAAACGCGCGGATCGGCGTATTGGATTAGGTTTTTGAATTCGGGCTTGAGTAAGTCGGTAAAGCATTTGGGTTCAGGAATATTCAGCTGTTTTAATTTCTCCGTGTTCACACCGATGGCGACTTCCATCAAATAAATGATTGAGGTGTAATCACCCCGTTCGTCCATTAATTTTTTAAATTGCGGCATGATGTCTTTTTGTAATGGGGAACGATAGGAGGCGAGTAAGCCTTGATCGGCAGCTTGTAAGTGAGGTTCAAAGGTACCGCCAAACCAGACGTCTGCCTGCGGGTTGTCTTTTTCCGCTTTGATTTTGCCAAGTACGGCGCCGGTGCTGTTGCGTACAAATTTCGCATCGACCTTATATTTTTCGGCAAAACGTTGGGTGACTTTTTCACATGTGACATTTTGCACGCTGCAATAAATGGTCAGTTTGCCTTCCGCCCGGGCACCTTGTGTATAAAAAAGCATTGGGAGCAGGCAAAATGCGGCCGTTTTTAATGATGTTTTTGAGCGATTTTTAGAAAGCTTGGACATTGATTTAATCCTTAGTGAGATCAGATTGAAAAACAATACCGGCTAACAGCTAAACGGGGGAAAACGGCTTGAAATAAGCCTTGGAAAAGCAGAGTGAAGTGCATTAGTTTCCTACGTCAGTGCTAACTGTATCAGGTTCACGGGTATTTCTCAGCTCGATTGTTTGCGCAACCGAGCACCCCGACTAACGGGCGTTACTATAGGCGTTTGTTACGGATTTGTAAACGGATAAGACGAGTTTGAGAGACATTTTGATGCATCTAAGAGCAGCCAAAAGATAAAGGAAATTGGATCCTCCGCAGAGCACCGCATTGAAGCCTTATTTTATGCACAGGTTTCTTTCCAACAGCGGAAGCGATAATACTTTTAAGCAAAGAGGGCATAATTTCTATGCCGCATCGTCAGTTGAATTGGAAAGCGCGATCTCAAACGGGAAATATTGCGATTGTATTGGTGCCTAGGCGGCTTCTGTTTTGGCAAATCGATCGCTTTAACTTTTCAGCAACGCGATGACTTTATCGCCGAAGAAATAGAATATCAGGCCAAAGGCGACAATCGTCAAACCGATAAGTTTGACAAGGTTTATTTCACGCACCGGCATACCGATTAAGCCAAAGTGATCGATCGTGGCGGCGGAAAGCAGTTGACCGATAATAATAAAAAATAGCATGGCGGTAATGCCGAGTTTGGGTGCTAATAAAACGGTGCTGAATACCACGCCTGCACCGAGTACGCCGCCCAGCAATTTCCACCAAGGCTGCCGCGGAATCTCACTCAATCCGTCCCATAAATCTGTTTTAAACAGCGCGATAATAAATAACAAAATGGTGCCGACGGCAAAAGAAATGAAGGTCGCGACGAGCGGTTCGCCGCCCACCGCTTTAGCCAATTGCGTATTAATAGCAGATTGCGACGCCAATGCGGTGCCCGCCGCCAAAGCAAGCAGAAGATAAACAAAAAACATTAAGCCTCCGAAAAAGGCGGCATTATAGTGTTTTTCCGCCCGACGTCCAATGACAAAAAAACTTGAAAGATTACACTGTGCGTCGTTTTAACAGAGAACGGTGACCATCGCCAACAGCACCGCATTGAAACAGGCGCCAATGCGGTGCTGTTGGCGACAAACGCAGTTTTTAGTTCACTTTCAATTCACTTTGGGCTTGATGGATTACTGCCACGGCCCCACTTATGTTTAATTCACCGATCACGGTTGCCACGAGTAAATCGGGTAAGTTGGATTGGGTAAAATACACTGCACCTGCCGCAGCAATAACCAATAAATTACCAATCGCATCGTTACGCGAACAAATCCATACGCCGCGCATATTACTATCACCTTCGCGGTATTTGTAAAGTAATAAGGCGGAAATGACGTTTGCGACCAAGGCAAGTATGCCGATTAAGCTCATTTTATGATAACTTGGCAAACTGCCTAGCCACCATAAATACGCACTTGAGCCTAGCACCCATACACCAAAAATTGCCATCGTGTAGCCTTTGAGTAAAGACGCTTTTGCACGTACTGATAACGCCATTGAAAGCACAAACAAGCTAATTCCATAATTGCTAGCGTCGCCTAGAAAATCCAACGAATCCGCCAATAACGAGGCAGAGTCGGCGTTTACGCCACTGATGATTTCTACCAAAAACATTCCAAAGTTAATGGCAAATACCGTCCATAAAATATAGCGATAACGTTGTGAAACAGCTGTTTCACAATGATGAGAAGAGCAACAATCTTTCATTTTTTCTCCTTATTCATTAAGATGAATGCACTTTAAACCCTGTACTAACAACAAGGTCAAAGAAAATGAAAAATTATTTACAAATTAAAAACCTTTGCGAACAAACCCACTCCACACCGGAAACCATACGGTTTTATGAAAAAATTGGTTTACTTCCTGCTCCCATTCGAGCGGCAAACGGCTATCGTCTTTATACGCAAGATACCGTTGTTTTACTTAATTTTATTAAAGCTTGCCGTGAACTTGGTTTCAGTGTGGAAGAAACCGCTCGTTTTACTGAGCTTTATCAACAACAAAAAGGCGAATGCGTCCCTGTTAATATGTTGGTGCAAAAGCATTATCAAGATATACAAGAAAAAATTGCTAAATTGCAAGAAATTGAACGTTTTCTCTTCCCTTTAATGCAATGTGAAAAAAATGATGTTACCGAATGCGAAGCCTTAAAAGGCATTTCAACACGCGCAGAACAACATTAAAAAATCGCTTTATTTTGTGCTTAACATAGGATTTATTTTTTTCCAAAGTTATCAATACAAACCACTTTTTATTCAATTATTTGTTATGGATTATTGTCGAGTTTTTATAAAAAAGTGATTTTTACTACCTTGTTTGGAATTCTCGGTGATGAGCTACGTTAACACCGAGAGCGAACGGATAAAGTCAGAACTAAACAGAAAAAAAGCGTGATTTGCATAGCATTCAATGCGGTGCTGTTGGCGAACTTGGTGGAAATCAGCAGTGCTAAGGGGCACAACATCATCGGCGTGCAGAAAGTGGCGAATACCTAACCGAAAGTGCTGGATTTGGTCGACAGGCTCGCGCGGAAATCGGCGCAGAAGAAATCAGCGTAATAAAATCAATTGTTCAAAATAGGGCGCAGGATATCGCAAATCGCGCACGGATTGGGGCGTCGTGCTTTGCTTTTGCGCCCGCAAGTGGTAGAGTAACGCCAATTTTTTCCATCCGATAAGGATGTTGCTTGAAACACGATCTTAATCGAGCGAGAAAATGTGTGGAAATGTTAGATCAACGCCGTTTGGAACGCGCGTTGCTCGGTTCCGGTGACGGTTTCCAACAGGTTTTGTTTTTGCTCCCGCTACTTTTTCAATTAAATCATCCAAGTTTGCCCGGTTATGTGGTGAAAGCGCCTTGCGGCGTCGCACATTTTTCATTGTCGGATTATCAACAACGTTTTCTTAAGGGCGAATATCCCGCTCATTACGATGCTTTCAAACGGCAATTTTATACGGCCGAACCGCCGATTTTAGGTTTGTACGTAATGGGCAGTTTCGGCTCGATTAGCCAAACCAGCAGTTCGGATATGGACACTTGGATTTGTTGTCGTGAAGACTTAAACGATACACAGCGCGATTTATTAACGCAAAAAGCACGCCAAATCGAAGAATGGGCGCTGCAATTCGATGTGGAAATTCATTTTTATTTAGTCGATCAACAACGTTTTCGCAATGATCGTTACGCTGACCCGATCACGAACGAAAACAGCGGTTCGGCGCAATATATGTTGTTGTTGGACGAGTTTTATCGCTCCGCCGTTCGCCTTGCAGGCAACCCTCTATTGTGGCTGCATTTTTGGGTGGAAAAGGAAACGGATTACGAAAGCGAAGTGCAAAAAGCCGTCGAAAACGGCGAAATCAACCCACAGGATTGGGTGGATTTCGGTGGATTAGGGCAGTTTTCAGCCAATGAATATTTTGGTGCCAGTCTTTGGCAGCTTTATAAAGGAATTGATTCGCCTTATAAATCGGTGCTGAAAATTTTACTGTTGGAAGCCTATTCCAAAGAATATCCGAATACCCGTTTGATTGCTCGCCAATTCAAAGAAGATCTGTTTGCCGGCAACACCACGCCGTCTCATCATTTTGATCCGTATATCGCCATGCTTGCCAAAGTGACGGATTATTTAACCGAACTTGCCGAATTTAAACGATTGGATTTTGTGCGCTGTTGTTTTTATGTAAAAGCCACCGAAGATTTGGCACTATGCCAAATTCATAACTGGCGCACCAATTATCTGCAAATTTTGGCGCAAGAATGGGGTTGGAGTGACGATATCATTCGCGAACTCAATCGTCGTCCATTTTGGAAAATCAAACGAGTGAAGGAAAGTCATGAGAATTTGGTGAAATTCCTGATGCTGAGTTATCACAATTTGGTCAATTTTGCGCGTAAACACAAAATTCATTCCCGTGTAGCACCGCAAGATATTAACATTCTTACGCGTAAACTTTATACCGCATTTGAAGCGTTGCCCGGCAAAGTGATTTTGCTTAATACGCAAATTTCTCGCGATTTGTCGGAACGCCACATCAGTTTCTTAGAAGTACGTGGCAACAAACATTTTAAAGACGGTTGGTATCTGATTAATCAACCGCCGAGCGCGATGATCTTCTCGGAAAATCGTGTCATCGAATACAGCGAGAGCTTGAATAAATTGGTGGCTTGGGCGTATTTTAACCACTTACTTACTGCCGAAACCGAGCTATATTTATTCAGTCGAACCGTCAGTATCGAAACCTTACGTAATTTTGTGGCGGATCTGCGCTTATCTTTTTCGCGCGCCATTACCGCAGCAGACAGCGGTGCCCTGGCGACACCTTGTGAAATTCGCAATATCGTCATTGCGGTGAATTTAACGGTGGATCCCACCGCCCATTTAACTGAATTGAAAGCCCAGCTTTCCGCCAGTGATTTGTTTAGTTTCGGTCCGCTCGAACAAAATTTAGTCGGTAGCATTGATTTCACTTATCGCAATATATGGAACGAAATTCGCACCCTGCATTTTGAGGGGCCGCATGCGATTTTGATGGCTTTAAAAGTGCTTTCCAATAAAATTTATCGTGGCGCTGGCAGTCCGCGTTCCGTACAGGTTTTTTGTTATAGCCAACATTATCGGCGCGCTTTACGTAGCCTAGTGAACGCCTTGGTTAATCGTTGCATCAGTATTCAATTGGGTGACAGCCAAGCGTGCCGTACGCCGCGTTTACGCGTGGCCGGTAAAAACTGGCAATTCTTTTTCGAAGATCGCGGCATCAGTTTGCAAGAAGTGGATAGTGACGCGCAAAATGCAGCAGATTTTGATGACGTGCTGCAAAGTCCGGTGGAAGAAAAAGACGAGCTTCCCGCACCGGATCGTCGATATCCACCGGATATTGATCACTTCGCCAGCGAAGGTTTCTTACAATTTTTCTTTGAAGATAACAAAGACGACAGCTTCAATGTCTATCTGTTAAACGAAGCCAATCACTTGGAAATTTATCGCCATTGCGACGGTTCGAAAGACGAGAAAGTACGCGAAATTAACCGACTTTATCAGGCCTCGTGCTTGGAAGGCGGCGAGAATCCGTATCACATCGAGTCGCGTAATTTCAATTATCCGCAGTTTTACCAAATTCAACGTTGTCCGCAAGGTCGCGTGCAGATTTTACCGTTTAAATATCAACGCAAAGCCGTTTAATCCAAGTTTTCCCATCGGGAATTGATGTGCTAAATCAACTTTCATCATTTTTTACATTGGAAGATCGTTAAAATCTCGTTAAAATAACGCGATTTTTTCGTCAAATCTTCGCCTAGGGGGGAATATGCAAGAAACATTGAAAGTCTTATTGATAGACGATCACCCGCTAATGCGTCGCGGCATTAAGCAGCTTGTGGAATTGGACGATAACTTTGAAGTGATTGCCGACGTTGGCGGCGGTGCGGAAGGGATTTCCGTTGCATTACAAACATCACCGGATTTGATCATTTTAGATCTGAACATGAAAGGACTTTCGGGGTTAGATACATTAAAAGGCTTACGGGCGGAAGGGGTGGACGCGCGCATTGTGATTCTCACCGTATCCGATGCGAAAAATGATATTTTCGCCTTGGTGGATGCCGGTGCAGACGGTTATCTACTCAAAGACACCGAGCCGGATACCTTGCTCGAACAACTTAAAGCCATCGCGCAAGGTGAAGTGATTTTAAGCGATTCGATTAAAAATTTGTTGGTTGAACGCGAGCATCGCCAAGATCCGATGGATTCTTTAACGGAGCGCGAAATGGACGTATTACATTTAATCGCCACCGGGTTATCGAACAAACAAATTGCCGGACAATTATTTATTTCGGAAGAAACCGTAAAAGTGCACATTCGCAATTTATTGCGCAAACTTAACGTCCATTCCCGCGTCGCGGCTACGGTGTTATATTTCGAATATAACGGCCGTTAATGCGGTTTAAAATAAAAATGTACGGTCGGAAATTCGTGAGTTTTCCGACCGTATTTTTTTGTCTTTAAAAAATGCTGAAGGCGAAGATCGATTTCAGCACCGCATTGAACCCTTGTCCCGCAAGGCTTCAATGCGGTGCTATCGGGCAACTTTAACGCGGTACGCCGCGCAGCAATGGCACCGGTTCAAAGGGGGCGACCGAGGTTGGCGCCGGAATATCGTTGAAAATCAAGATAAAGGGTTTGCTCGGCACGAAAGCTTCGTCGCGCCATAAACTGCCTATTCCGACTAACTGTATATCCGCCGGTAAATTAGCCAAACCTTGTTGCAGTACCGCAACGGTATTCGGCCGTGGATGGCCGATCGCGATGGCCGTGCCACGCTTGCGTGCGTATTGAAGGGCAGCTTGAAATTGATGTTGTACATCAGCCGGTTCATTGCTGTCGTCTAAAAAAATATGACGTTCAAGCACGCGCACGCCTTGTTCGCGTCCGATTCTGCCAGCTACGGATTTGCCGCTGGTGCGACTATCCAGGAAAAATAAATGCTGCGCGCGCAACGCGTTCATTAAATGGCTCATCAATAGGTTGTCTGCCGTGGCGGCGCTCCCCATATGATTATTCATTCCAATGGCGTGCGGCACGATATTTCTCGCCGTTTGTACACGATTCGTCACCTGTTCTGCCGACATACCCAAATGCAAGCCGCCGGATTCAATTTTTATCGAACTCACCGGTTGCATCGGCATATGAATCAAAATATCGCGCCCTTGCGCAAAGGCTTCGCGGTCTCGTGTCGCCGCGTAAGGGGCGGCGGGAATAATGGCGACGGAAATCTCGCGTGGCATTGCCAAAATTGCCGCGTCTTGTTTTGGATGATAGCCCACATCGTCAATTACGATGGCAAGTTTATGTTGCGCGAAAGTTAATGAGGAATAAAGCGCGGCGGAAAAAACAAGCAGATTTTTGCGCGCGTTTTTTAGTAAGCCGAACATTATTTAATCCACCCCGCCGGGTTCACCGGCACGCCCTTACGGCTGATGCCGAAATAAAGCGCCGGACGCGAAACTTCGCCGCTATCACCCACTTGCGCGATGGTTTGTCCGGCAGAGACCAGTTGTCCTGCTTGCACAAATACCGCTTGATTAAAACCGTACAGACTCAAATCGCTGTCGCCATGTTTAACGATCACCATATAGCCGTAACCATTTAATTGCCCGGCTAAAATTACCCGCCCGCCGGCGATGGCGCGTACCGGTGTACCTCGCGGTGCCGCGATTACCATGCCTTTCCAACGTGCTTCACCCGCTTGTGTGAAGCCAAACGAATACAGCGTGGAACCGCTTACCGGTTTTTGATATTGCCGCGCTGCCGCGCCTAAGCCGTTAGCGCTGTTAATCAAGCGACGTTCTTGTTCTGTCGGTTGATAAGGTTTGGCGGTGCGTTTTTCTTCTGCTTGTTTGCGCTGTGCCAAGGCCTCACGTTCTTGTTGTTCTTGCGCTCGCACCGTTTGTTCTGCCCGCTGAATCTCTTGTCGCAAGGCGGCTTCATTAGCGCGTAAAGTGGCTAGTTTATTTTGATCTTTATCGATATTTTTATTGATTTCGTTTAACGTTGATTGACGCTCGCGCTGCGCTTTTTCTAATTCCTGTTGCTGTTTTTTTTGCGTTGAAAGCTGCGCTTTATGACTTTGTTGACGGCTTAAAATCTCTTCTTTTTGTTTCGCGATTTGCGCTTGCGTAGCGTTAATATTTTCAATCGTCTCAATGCGTACGCGGTTTAAATGTTCATAATACACTTTCATTCGCGCCGCTTTTTGAGCATCCTCGGAAAACATTCGTTGCAACACGGAAGGATTCAAACCGGAACGATAAATCGCATCCATTTGTCTTGCCAGCTTGGCTTTTTGCTCGCGTTCTTTTTTCTCAAGTTGCTTGATTTGTCCGTCTGCCTCGGCGATTTGCTTGCGAATTTCTTGCAGGCTCAGTTCGGTATCGCGCAATTCACCCGCCACAGAATTGATTTTACTTTCTTGATTTTTCAGCGTGGATTGTAATTTGGCCTGTGCGCGTTTTTGCTCGGCCAGTTTGGATTCTTGTTGCTTGATTTGTTGTTGAATTTGATTGAGATCGGCGGCCTCGCCCGTCGGCGCATAGCCCGAAATAGTGCCACACAAAAGCGCGGTCACGATAGATATTTTCCCATATAAGGCAAACCGCGACATAACCCGTCCCCATTCACAAAATTGCGCGAATCTTATCATATTTGTCAAAAGGCGAAAAAGTTTCCCGCGGATTTTTGCGAAAGATCAGGAAATACCGCCTTTTCGCTTTAACATGGTGGGTTTTTTTGCTATAAAATGCGCGTTTTTAATTTACCTACAACAAGGAGAATCCTATGGAATTAGTCTTTATTCGTCATGGTTTCAGTGAATGGAACGCAAAAAACCTATTCACCGGCTGGCGCGACGTCAATCTCACCGAACGCGGCGTGGAAGAAGCCAAAGCGGCTGGTAAAAAATTATTCGAAGCCGGTTATGAATTTGACATTGCCTTCACCTCCGTCCTCACCCGCGCCATCAAAACCTGTAACATTGTATTGGAAGAATCTCATCAATTATGGATTCCACAAGTGAAAAACTGGCGCTTGAACGAACGTCACTACGGCGCGCTACAAGGTTTGGACAAAAAAGCCACCGCTGAACAATACGGTGACGAACAAGTGCACATCTGGCGTCGTTCTTACGATATTTCCCCACCGGATTTAGATCCGGCCGATCCGAATTCCGCCCATAATGACCGTCGTTACGCCAACTTACCAAAAGACATCGTACCGAATGCTGAAAACTTAAAATTAACCTTAGAGCGCGCCCTCCCATTCTGGGAAGATCAAATTGCTCCGGCCTTACTCGCCGGCAAACGTGCATTGGTGGTCGCGCACGGCAATTCCTTACGCGCTTTGGCAAAACACATCATCGGCATTTCCGACGCGGAAATTATGGATTTTGAAATCCCGACCGGCCAACCACTTGTGTTAAAACTTGATGAAAAGTTAAACTATTTAGGTCATTACTATCTTTAATCTTTCATTCGGTGAAAAAAGTGCGGTTTCCTTGTCGCACTTTGTTTACACGAACAAACGAAAGCCGCAGGTGAAAACCTGCGGTTTTTTGTGGCTGCAAGGTGAGAAATGAAAGCGCTGAAGTGGCTAATCAGCACCGCATTGAGTTAGAGAATTTATTTGGTTTGAAAATCCTTTTCCGACAATACACGCAGCGGTTGCATATCGCTGTCGCCCATAATCACTCGGCTTGGGTCGGAACGTAAACAACTGCCGCCGTAATGCCCACCGACGGTAAAAGTGCAGATTTGTAAATATTGATCTTCCACTTTTGGTAAACACCAAAGCTGTTGGTAAATGTTTTCTTGTTTGCCGAAACGTCCATCCGTGCTATTTAACACCAAATTGTCATCGCCGAACAATTTCACGTTGTCGCCGCGGCGGCCGGCAATCGGTTTTTGCGCGTAACCGTTTTTGATTAATTCCGGTGTCAGTTCAAAACTCGCTTCCAACAAATAACGATGATTCGGGAACAACGACCACAACACCGGCAAAATCGCTTTATTGCTTGGAATCGCCGTCCAAAGTGGTTCGTAAACTTGCACTTCCGGCCGCAACAAAACGTCGATTAGGCGCACTTTATCTTCCGCATAGCCGGTCCGAATCGGTGGCGCCACTTCTTGTCCTGTCGCGTCTTCGCGCAATTGCTCCAACATGGTTTCCCACGCCCAAGTTTTCCACACGCTTTGGATTTGGTGGTTTTCATCGTCCAACAAGCGACCGCGATTATCCCAATGTAGCCCTTCCGTGCCGTGAATAATTTTCGCTTGAAAGCCGCCTTGGATCAGTGCTTGGCGCATAAACAGCGCGTGATAATCTTCTTCATCGTCGTGATCTTGCAAAATATGCACTAATTTGCTGGCGCGGCTGTGTTGCCAACAATCCGCCAAGGCATTGCGCAAACCTTCACCGGGGTTTTCTCCTAGCTTAAGTCCCGCCTGTTGTGCCCAACGATTCATTATTTCGCCGGCCTCGGCGTGGCAAGATGCGGAATCCGCATTATATTCGTACACTTTTAGTCCACGCTCGTCCAGACAAAAATCCAAACGGCCGGTGATGGTTTGATAACGACGATTCTGCCAAGACAAACGCAAGCGCGGCCAAAGCAGTTTAGGAATATTGAAATATTGCAGTAATTTATCGTCTTGCAGCACTTTGTCGGTGGCGTGTAAATACATTAAATGCAGTTCGTTGGTAGCACGAATCAGTTCATGTTGAGCGTTTTCGGAAATGGCGAAATAACGATATTGATCCGAACGGCTGACGCGATGGCCGTGCATCGCTTTCACGTAAGCAGCATCAAACGGCTTCGATTCATCTAGCCAATGGCCTTCAAATTGACCTTTATTTTCAATATGTCCGGCTTTAATCACCAAATCTTCCGGTTTTGGCGTCGGCTGTGGCAGGCTGTATTGCGTATCTGCGGTTTGAATCATCCAGCCTAAAATTTCCGTATCGTCGAAGGTATCTTGCAACAGATAACCGTTTGAGCACCGCATTGGCAGCTCGCGCGTCCATTGTTGCCCGCTCGGCAGACGTGAGTGAATCACATTTTGCTCGGCGATGCGGATTTTATCGTCTAATACTTCGGTGATAATTGCTACGTGACCGGTATGTTTAAATTCACCACCTTCTTGCCAAATCAAAAGCGCACCGGCTTCGGGTTTGCGTTTGCTGCCGTTGGCAAAAGCTTGCAACGGTAACAAGGCGTCGTTCGTCACTTGGCGCAGAAAACGTAACGAAAAAATTTCATAGGCCATGCCCACGTCGGTAAACACCATGCCGTGATTGAGATATAAATAACGGCGCGCAAATTCCACACATTGCCATTTATAGCCCATATATTCGCGTCCTAAATAACTGCGAAAGGCGGCATCATCGGGAAACTCTGCTTCGTCGGCCGTGGTGTAATCGGAAGAATAAATGGCAACGCCACCCGGTGCGTAACCGAGCAGGCTGCCGAAAGGATCGTGAGTGGTAATATTAGTAGAACGTTCCGGCATAAAAACTCCGAGTGAAATAACAAACGGGCATAGTATAGATCTTTTGCTTTGCGCCCCCAAATGTTTTGCGCGTTCAATCGGTAGTGCATCGATGTCCGCCGCCACGAGCTCGTCGTAGAGCACCGCATTGAAGCCCCACCATAGCGAAAAGGTTTTCTGCCGTCTTATGCTCAACGCGTGGTTGATTTGGCGACCTTTCAGCGCGCATTGGGACGCTTCGGTAGGGCTTTCAATGCGGTGCTCATTTGAAGGTTCGAAGGAATGTTGCGGACTGCGTTGTGGAAAAGATTTGCCGGACAAGAATTAGTCGAAAACGGCGAAAATTCATTCGGCATTGTGACGAAAAAAAAGCTTTTTTCTGTCAATCTGCCGGGGAAATATTGTAAACTAGCCCATTCTTAAAATGGCTGATAGAAATTGCAGAGATAAATTATGTTAATCAATAAATTCAAACGTGCCGAGCAAAACATCCGAAACTTGCCTTTTTTGCCGTTAGAAAAAACGCAAGTGGAATTTTTGTTCAGCCCGGCCGAATTTAAAACGCAGATTATTGAATTGATTCGAAATGCCAAAAAACGCATTTATATCACCGCACTTTACTGGCAAAAAGACGATGCGGGGCAAGAAATTTTGGACGAAATCTATCGGGCGAAGCAACGACACCCGGATTTGGATGTAAAAATTTTAGTGGATTGGCATCGTGCCCAGCGCAATTTATTGGGCGCTGAAAAATCGGCCACCAATGCCGATTGGTATTGCGAGCAACGTCAAACCTACCAACTGCCTGACGATCCGAATATGTTTTTCGGTGTGCCGATTAATACGCGCGAAGTGTTCGGCGTGTTGCATATCAAAGGCTTCGTGTTTGACAACAGCGTGCTGTATAGCGGCGCCAGTATTAATAATGTGTATTTGCAACAACAAGACAAATATCGTTACGACCGCTACCAAAAAATCACCAATGCGGTGCTGGCGGACGCGATGGTGAATTTTATCAACGACTATTTATTGGATTTCAATGCGGTGTTCCCGCTTGATGTTGGCAATCGCCCGCGGACTAAGGAAATTCGTGCGGCGATTCGTGCGTATCGTAAAAATCTGGCCAACCACGCCGAATACAATTTGCCAAATGCGGGCGAATGTTCCGACGTTTTAAGTGTTTCGCCGTTATTTGGTTTGGGCGCATCGGGCAACGAACTCAATCAAGTAATCAAAAAATTGTTCCTGAAAACGCAACAAAATTTGATTATTTGCACGCCGTATTTTAATTTTCCGCGCACCTTGCAACAAAAAATTGCTGCGTTGTTGGAGCAGGGCAAGCAAGTGGAAATTATCGTGGGTGACAAGGTGGCGAATGACTTTTACATTCCGCCGACACAGCCCTTCAAAATGGCGGGCGCTTTGCCTTATTTATACGAAAGTAATTTGCGTCGTTTTTGCGAAAAATTTGAAGGCGAAATCGAACGCGGTCAGCTTTGCGTTCGCTTATGGAAAGACGGCGACAATACCTATCATTTAAAAGGCGTGTGGGTGGATAATGATTATATTTTACTCACTGGTAATAATTTGAATCCGCGCGCTTGGCGTTTGGATGCGGAAAACGGTTTGTTGATTCGTGATCCGCAGCACGAATTACGGCCGCAAGTCACCAAAGAATTGCAACATATTCGCCGACATACCACCGTGTTAAAGCATTATTCCGAGCTTGAAGAGCTTTCTCAGTATCCGGAACCGGTGCAAAAATTACTGAAAAAATTCGCCCGCATTCAAGCGGATAAGTTAGTGAAAATGATTTTATAGCAGTAAGGGGAAATGTCGCGTTTCCCCTTAAAATTTCCTTAAGTGTAAAAATATTATGCGTGTTTCCGATTTTTATTTTGATTTGCCGGATGAACTGATCGCCCGTTATCCGAAAGAAGATCGTTCTTCTTGCCGACTATTGCAATTAAACGGCGAAACTGGCGAACTTTTCCATCGTACTTTTACCGATGTGCTCGACTTGATTAACGAAGGTGATTTGTTAATTTTCAACGACACACGGGTGATTCCCGCACGTATGTTTGGACGTAAAGCCAGTGGCGGTAAAATCGAAGTGCTGGTGGAGCGGATGTTGGATGAGCAGCGCTTTCTGGCGCATATTCGTTCTTCCAAAGCACCGAAAGCAGGTGCCGAATTATTTTTAGGCGAAGACAAGCTCGGCGAAAACAACGGCGTTAAAGCAATAATGAATGCCCGTCACGGCGCGTTGTTTGAAGTGGAATTAGCCGACAAATCCGGTACGCTGCTAAACGTGTTGCAACAAATCGGCCATATGCCGCTGCCGCCTTATATTGATCGCCCTGACGAAGAAGCGGATCAAGAATGTTATCAAACGGTTTATGGTAAGGTGCCCGGTGCGGTGGCCGCGCCGACTGCCGGATTGCATTTCGACGATGAATTATTGGAAAAACTGCGCGCCAAAGGCGTGAATTTTCAATTTGTTACGCTACACGTCGGGGCCGGAACGTTCCAACCGGTACGCGTGGCAAATATTGAAGAGCATATTATGCATGCGGAATACGTAGAACTTTCACAAGAAGTCTGCAATGCGATCATTGAGACTAAAAAAGCGGGCAAACGCGTGATTGCGGTGGGCACTACGTCCGTGCGCTCCGTTGAAACGGCGGCATTGTCAGCGCAGGAAAACGGCAATGGCGAGATGATCGAACCTTATTTTTCCGATACGTCGATTTTTATTTATCCCGGCAAAAAATTTCGCATCGTGGATTGTTTGATTACCAACTTCCATTTGCCGGAAAGCACGCTGATTATGTTGGTTTCCGCCTTTGCCGGTTTTTCGCATACGATGAATGCCTATAAAAGTGCGGTGGAAAATCGTTATCGTTTTTTCAGTTACGGTGATGCGATGTTTATTTCCAAGAATCCTGAGGTGAAGGCTTGGAAATAAGCGGTTTGACTTATTTCCGAGTACTCCATAAAATGCGCAGAGCCTGTATCAACAGGCTTTTTTATTGGCGAAAACCTTCGAACTGTTTATTCGTTGAGGAAAAAATGAAGTATGAATTAGATAAAATCAGCGGTAATGCCCGTCGCGGTCGTCTGATCTTTGAACGTCCACAAGGCACCTTTAGCGTGGAAACGCCGGCGTTTATGCCGGTGGGAACTTACGGCACGGTAAAAGGCATGACGCCGGAAGAAGTGCGCGCCACCGGTGCGGAAATTTTGCTCGGTAATACTTTCCATTTGTGGTTGCGCCCGGGGCAAGAAGTCATGCGTAAACACGGTGATTTGCACGATTTTATGCAGTGGCATCGCCCGATTCTCACGGATTCCGGCGGTTTCCAAGTATTCAGTTTGGGCAAATTACGCAAAATTACCGAAGAAGGCGTAAAATTCCAAAACCCGATCAATGGCGAACGCATTTTTCTTTCCCCTGAAAAATCAATGGAAATTCAATATGATTTGGGGTCCGACATTGTGATGATTTTCGACGAATGCACGCCTTATCCCGCCACTTTTGATTACGCCAAGCAATCTATGGAAATGTCCTTACGCTGGGCGCAACGCAGTCGCAAACGTTTTGACGAATTGGGCAATAAAAATGCCTTGTTCGGCATTATTCAAGGCGGCACCTTTGAAGAATTGCGTAAGGTTTCCTTGGAAGGCTTAGTGAACATCGGTTTTGATGGCTATGCCGTAGGCGGTTTAGCCGTGGGCGAGCCGAAAGAAGATATGCACCGCATTTTGGAATACATTTGCCCGCAAATTCCTGCCGATAAACCGCGTTATTTAATGGGCGTGGGTAAACCGGAAGATTTGGTGGAGGGCGTGCGACGCGGGATCGATATGTTTGATTGCGTGATGCCGACCCGCAACGCGCGGAACGGACATTTATTCGTCACCGACGGTATTGTAAAAATCCGCAATGCCAAATATCGCGATGACACCAGCCCATTGGATCCGCACTGCGATTGCTACACCTGCAAACATTACAGCAAAGCCTATTTGTATCATTTGGACAAATGCGGCGAAATCCTAGGCGCGCGTCTTAATACTATTCACAATTTACGTTATTACCAACGCTTAATGGCGGAAATCCGTCAAGCAATTGAAGCGGATCGTTTTGAGGATTTTGTGGTGGCGTTTTATGCGCGAATTGGCAAACCCGTTCCACCGTTACAATTAGCTGAAACAGCGCAATAATCAGTGAAAAGTGTGGTTATTTTTAAAAACGTTTTCAAATCAACCACACTTTTCCAATAACAGGAGCATTTATGCAAATTCTAGAACCCCAACAATTCGCTAGCTGGAATGAACCCATTGAAATGCTGTACGCTTGCCACGGTAAAGTGAAGCGTTTTTGTCGACAGCTGACGATTTTGCCTGATTATTTGACGAAGCACGGTTGCAATCAGGCGGTAAAAAACGATGTACGGCAAATTCTAAATTATTTCAATCAATCCGCACCGTTGCATCATGACGATGAGGAAAAGGATTTTTTCCCTGCCCTGATAGCCAAAGTGCCTGAAGCGAAAGCGAAGGTGGATGAATTGGAACGCCAACATGTTGATTTGCATGAAAATTGGCGTCTACTTGCGGCACAACTCGAAAGTCTTGTTGCGCAACAATGTGATAAGGTGGATGCGGTGCTGATTCAGCGTTTCGTTGCGGCTTACGACCGGCATATCGCTATTGAAGAACCATTGTTTGAATTGGGAAAACGTTATTTGAGCGAGGCGGAATTAAAGGTGATGGGCGCGATTATGTCAAAACGACGCCTTGTGTAATGTATGGATTATCTACTTGATACCCGCGATTATCGTTGCCCGTTGCCGCTATTGATGGTGAAGCAAGCGCTGTTGCGGCTAACGGCGGAGGATAAATTATCGGTTTTACTTTCCGGCGACAGTGATTGGCGCGAAATCCAACGACTTTGTGAAATGTACCTTTGCCATTGCCAATACGAGGCAGATCGGACATTAATAATCCGTAAACGTTAATTTGTCGCCGCCCTTTTTATCCGACCGTACCGACCATAAACACATTCGACGACGCTTTTTGCGAGCTTCATTTTTGGCACCGCATTGAAATCCCAAACGAGCACCGCATTGAAGTCTCAAATAAGCACCGCATTGAATGAGCCGTGTTCAATGTGGTCAGCCAAAGATGCAAAATTAGTGTAAAGGTTAGTCGTGCGAAGGCACCAAATCAACGGAAGAAAAGGTGCGTTTTTTTACAATATCAAGTGCGCGCTTTTCGTGTAATGTTCAATATGCTTTTCACATTTCACGCGATTTATGGTATTTTAGCGCCCAAATTTCAACTTAATTCAACTTAATAAGGAAAACTTACAATGGAAGCACAAAACCCAATGTCCACGTTATTTATTTTCGTGATTTTCGGTTTAATTTTTTACTTTATGATTTATCGCCCACAAGCGAAACGCAACAAAGAACACAAAAAACTGATGTCCGAACTGGCTAAAGGTACTGAGGTGTTAACTGCCGGCGGTATGATGGGCAAAATCACCAAAGTGATCGAAGACAACAACAGTGTAGTGATTGCGTTAAATGAAAATACAGAAATCACAATCAACCGTAACTACATTGTAACCATCCTGCCGAAAGGTTCCGTCAAAACGCTTTAATCCTGCATACCCAAGGGAAAACTATGTTAAATCGTTACCCATTATGGAAGAATCTAATGGTGATCCTCGTGGTCGCCATTGGTGTTTTATATTCTCTTCCAAATATTTACGGTGAAGATCCGGCCGTGCAAATTTCCGGTACACGCGGGCAACAAGCTGATACGACGGCGTTGAGCCAAGTTCAAGAAGTGTTAAAAGATAATAATCTTACTGCCAAATCAGTGATCCTCGAACAGGGTTCGATTCTTGCCCGTTTCAGCAATACCGATGATCAATTACTTGCCAAGGATAAAATTGCCGAAAAACTCGGTAATCATTATACCACCGCATTGAACCTTGCTCCGGCTACGCCCGCGTGGTTAAGCACGCTTGGCGCCAACCCGATGAAATGGGGCTTGGATTTGCGCGGCGGGGTACGTTTTTTGATGGAAGTGGATATGAATTCCGCTTTGGCAAAACGCCAAGAACAATTGCAGGACAGCTTGCGTACCGAACTTCGTAAAGAAAAAATTCAATACACCGCAATTAAAAATGCCGATAATTTCGGCACGACGGTTACCTTGGCCGATAGCGCTCAAATTTCCAAAGCCAGTCGGATTATTCGTCAAGCGCATCCGACCCTGGATGTGAGCGATTCCGGTGATACCTTAACCTTATCTCTTTCCGGCACCGCATTGAATGAAGCGCGGGATTTGGCGATTGAACAAAACTTAACTATTTTGCGTAAGCGGGTGTCCGAATTAGGCGTGGCGGAAGCGGTGATTCAACGCCAAGGCGCTGAACGCATTGTGATCGAATTGCCGGGTGTGCAAGATACTGCACGCGCGAAGGAAATTTTAGGTGCGACCGCCACCCTTGAGTTCCGCCTGGTGAATCCGACGGCGAATGTTGAAGCAGCGGCACGTGGTATTGTTCCGGCAGATTCTGAAGTGAAATATGACCGTCAAGGTATGCCCGTGGTTTTATTAAAACGTCCTTCTTTGGGCGGTGAGCATATTATCAATTCCAGCGCCGCATTGGATCAGCAATCCGGCACGCCGCAAGTTAGCGTTACTTTAGATAGCGAAGGCGGCGATCAAATGTCGCAAATCACTAAGAAATTTTATAAAAAACCGATGGCGACCCTTTATGTTGAATATAAAGACAACGGCAAAAAAGATGAGAACGGTAAAACCATTTTAGAGAAAAGCGAAGAAGTGATTAACGTGGCGACCATTCAGGCGCGTTTCGGTGCGAATTTCCAAATCACCGGCGTAAGCAGTATGGCGGAAGCGAATAATCTTTCCACGTTGCTAAAATCCGGCGCCTTGATCGCACCGGTGCAAATTGTGGAGGAACGCACTATCGGTCCATCACTTGGCGCGCAAAACGTGGAACAGGGCTTGGATGCGAGTTTTTGGGGGTTAATTGCGGTGATCCTGTTTATGCTGTTTTACTATAAAGTTTTCGGCGTTATCGCGAGTTTAGCTATGGTAATTAATATCGTGTTGTTGGTCGGTTTGATGTCAATTCTACCGGGTGCAACGCTTTCTATGCCGGGAATTGCGGGTATCGTATTAACTTTGGGAATGTCGGTGGACGCCAACGTGTTAATCTTCGAACGGATTAAAGAAGAAATCCGTAATGGTCGCCCGATTCAGCAAGCGATTAATGAAGGTTATAACGGCGCATTTACATCTATCTTCGATGCCAATTTAACCACTATTTTAACGGCAATCATTCTTTATGCCGTCGGTACCGGTCCGATTCAAGGCTTTGCGATCACCCTTTCCTTAGGGGTAGCGATTTCCATGTTTACTGCAATTACAGGAACGCGCGCCCTTGTGAACGCAATTTACGGTGGAAAAAATATTAAGAAATTATCAATTTAGGCAGGGAATGATGAAACTTTTTGCAAAAGATAAAGACGGGCATTTTATTCGTGAAATCAATGGAATTAAACTCCCGTTCCCATTGACCGAATTTATGAAAGTGCGTAAATGGGGTTATTTATTTTCTGCCTTTGCGATGGTGATTTCGCTGTTTTTCATTATCACTAAAGGTTTTAACTGGGGCTTGGATTTTACCGGCGGTGTAGTATTTGATACCCGTTTCTCGCAAGTTGCGAACTTGGATCAAATTCGCGCTAAGTTGAACGAGCATGGCATCGAAAGCCCTATCGTACAAACCACCGGTTCCGTGCAAGACGTGATGATTCGTTTACCGGCGGCGGATAACGATGTAACCATTGGTGATCGCGTAAAAGCCATGTTAGTGGAATTAGATCCGAACATTAAAATTAAGAGTGTAGAATTTGTTGGTCCGAATGTCGGAGAAGAGTTGGCACAGGGCGCGGTTTACGCAACTTTAGCGACGCTTGCTATGATGTTGCTTTACGTTGGATCACGCTTTGAATGGCGTTTAGGTTTCGGCGGTATTGCTTCCCTCGCCCATGACGTGATTATTACGCTTGGCGTATTTTCGGCGTTGCAAGTGGAAATGGATTTAACTTTTGTGGCAGCGATTCTTTCCGTAGTAGGGTATTCCATCAACGACAGTATTGTGGTGTTCGACCGAGTGCGGGAAAATTTCCGTAAAATTCGTCGGTTAGATACGATTGATATTATTGATATTTCCCTCACGCAAACGCTATCAAGAACCATCATGACCTCTGCGACGACTTTAATCGTGGTGATCGCCTTGTTTTTCTTCGGCGGACCGTCTATTCACAACTTTTCGCTGGCGTTGTTGGTCGGGATTGGTTTTGGTACCTATTCTTCCATCTTTATCGCCATTGCAATCGCTTACGACGTGGGGCTGCGCCGCGAACACATGATTCCGCCGAAAGCGGATCGCGAAGTGGATGAACTTCCTTAAGACATAAATATTATTGGTCGGTTAAGTTCGTTTAGCCGACTGATTTTTTATTCTTTGCCGGCTAACGCTTTTCGCAGCCGTCCTTTCTCTTTTTCCAATAAGGCTCGCGCTTCGTCTTTTTCTAAACCGCTTAAAAGTATCATAATTGCCAGCTTGGCATTTTGTTCGGCTATCGTTAGCGTTTGTTTGGCTATGGTTTCGTCGCACTCGGTGGCTTGCATTACAATACGAACAGCGCGTGCTTTAAGTTTTTCGTTACTTGCTTGCACGTCCACCATCAAATTTTCATAGCATTTGCCGAGCAAAATCATGGATGCGGTGCTGATCATGTTGAGTACCAATTTTTGTGCCGTGCCGGATTTTAAACGGCTAGAGCCGGTCAGCACTTCTGCACCGACCAGCGTATCGATAGCGATATCTGCCGTTTGCGCCATAGGCGAGTTCGGATTGCTGGCAATAGAAACTGTGATCGCACCGAGTTGTTTGGCGTAACCTAAGGCGCTCAATACATAAGGTGTGCGTCCGCTTGCCGCGATGCCCACTAATACGTCTTTTGCATTGAAATCGATCGCTTGTAAATCCGTCACGGCCGCGTTCGAATTATCTTCCGCCCCCTCTACCGGATAACGAATCGCAGGCTCGCCGCCGGCGATAATGCCTTTCACCATTTCGTTGTGCACGCCGAACGTTGGCGGACATTCCGAGGCGTCTAATACACCTAAACGGCCGCTGGTGCCTGCGCCGAGATAGACCAATCTAGCACCGCATTGAAAGGCCTTTACTACGGCTTCCACGGCCTGTGCAATTTGTGGTAATACGCGTTCGACGGCAAGAGGAACCTGTTTGTCTTCTGTATTCATTAGCGTCACGATTTCTAAGGCGGAAAGGCAATCCACCTCCATCGAATGCGGATTGCGTTGTTCGGTGATAAGCGTCGAGAGAGTTTGTAGTAATGTTTCGTTCATGGCAGGTTGTCTGAAAAATTATCCTTACGGCACAAAATAATGTGGTACGAAATGACTGTCATTGCCGGTGACAGCGGTGAAATCTTCGCGTAGGCCCATGCCGCAAGCCACATCACCGATGACCCAGGAACCGATTACCGGATACATGCCATCAAAATTCGGGAGCTCGAACTTTTGTTGGTAAATGTAACCGGACGTGTCGTAGAAAGCAGAGTGTTCGCTGCCTTTAGCGGCGAATTCCACGCCGTTGCTTTTTTCGTAGTAGAACACGTTGGCGCCTTCGCGGCCAAGCAACGGTTTTTTTACCCAAATGGCTTTTCTATCGGTGATATCGAATTTATTAAAATATGCCGGCAATAAATTCGGGTGGTTAGGATAGCGTTGCCACAACTTAGCGAGCAAGGCTTTGTTGCTTAATAACATTTTCCAAGCGGGTTCAATAAAACTTGTATGCGCGTTCGGAATATGTCGTGCAAATTCCGCGCCGCTGAGCCATTCGAGCGGGTAGAGCTTGAATAACATATCAATCGGTGCATCGTTCAAATCGACAAATTCTTGATTTTCTTTGTTGTAACCAATGTCTTCTACGGCAAGTTGATGAATATTCCAACTCGCGTTATAAGCCACATCGGCAAGATAATCTAAATTGCCCCAATCTTCGCGTCCCGCTTCTTGCATGGCACTGAAATAGAAATCGTTTTTGCCGCTTTGTTGTTTTAGAAAGGTGAAATGTTTGAGCAATTCTTCGTGGATCCAGTTGAATTGGTCGCGATATTGTAACCCCTCGATTTGTTCCAACCATTGCCATTGCACTATCGCTGCTTCCAGCAATGAAGTCGGTGTATCGGCATTGTATTCGAACATTTTCAAGTTTTCGCCGTCGTAGCCGAAATCAAAACGCCCGTATAAATAGGGCGCTTGTTTATGCCACGCGTCTTCAATCAACTGCTTTTGCAAATCGGTGAAACGATAATAAGCGTAGTCGCCTTGTTTGATTTCATCGGCGACAAAATCCAAACACATCGCATGTAGTTCGTTGGTGGCGTCTTCAATGCGGTCGATTTCAGCCAAGGTAAATTCATAGGCGACATTGTCCGACCAATAATGCGAGCCGTCGCTTGAAGGCAGGTTGTAATAATCAAAGCCGACATCAAGCAATTGTTGCACCATATCGGGGCGCGTCGGAAAACCGGTAACCCGTTTCATATTAACCTCCGCTACTTTGTCGGTTGGAATTGCTCGGACTAGTGAAACCGCCGCGCGAAACGGGTTTGCTGTTCATGCTACCGGCATTGCCTTTTACCAACATTGGTTTGCCGACGGAACGATTGGTTTGCGGTTGAATCACCTGACCGCTTGGGGTGGAAACCGCACGGTTGCTCGGATGATAGCTCGGGCCTAAGAAATTGCTAATAGCTCGTGCCGCCATATAGCCCATTACACCACCGGCAATCGCTGAACCTAGTGAAGCGCCTTCGCTGCCGGTGGCTTGGCTAGAGCCGGTTGTTGAAGCATTCGTTTCGCTGCCGGACTGTGCATTTGGCACCGCATTGGCGTCACTGTCGGCGCTGCGTAAGCCTAAACCCGAAGAAAGAGCGTTGCCGGTTTGTTGGGTTGCTTGTTGGTCGGTATTCATTTGTGTCGCCGGCGCGTTTTGGCTATTTTTATCTGCTTCACAAAGCTCGATTTTTTGCCAATCTGCAAGGCAGTCTTCAAGGGAATGGTAAACGTCGCGTTGGACTTCTTCTTCCGAACAGCCGCCGAGCAGGGCGACGATGGAAAGGGTGACGAGAATTTGATTTTGTTTTTTCATAGTTTAGTTAGCTCGCTTAAGTGATGGATTTCTAAAGTCGGTAAGACGGTCGCTTCGGTAAAATCGGCAAGGGAGTTATCTGATAAATTTACCCATACCGCTTGGCAACCCGCTTGAATCGCGCCTTGTACGTCGGTGGTTAAATTATCGCCCACGTGTAAAATTTCTTGCGGTTTTACCTTGAAATAACGGGCAGTTTGGCGAAACAAATCTTTATGCGGTTTGGCTCTACCGTGTTCACCGCCACGTAAAACCAACTCAAACTGAGATAAATGAATACGCGCCGGTTCTACGTTACCGTTGGTGATGACGCTTAATCGGTAGCGCGTTTTTAATTCGTTCAATACGTTTGGCGTGTCGCTCGGTAAATCAATTTGATGACGCCAATGGAGAAATTCATTAATGGCGAGAGTTAATGCACGGTCGATTTCTGCCGAATTTTTTCCTTGTGCGATCAAAAATTGGCGTAACGCTTCTTTACGCCACCGGGTGACATCTTCGCTTAAAATCGGATCTTGTCGGGCGATACGCGCTTTCCAAGTCGGCCATTCTTGTTCAAAGGTCGGGCATTGAGTCAGTGTTTGTGTAAATTGCACAAAACGCGCTACTGCGGTGCGAATAACGTCTTGGTTATCGTAAAGGGTGTCGTCCAAATCGAAGCTGATTACTTTGAAGGGCTGGAGGTTGCGATAAAATTTCATTTATTTGATAGTTGGTACATTAAGCCATTGGCTGGCTTTGTCGTTGGTGATTTCTTCGTGTCTCCACATACTCATTAAATCCGGCTGCGGATACTTGCTGCCGTTATAACCGACAAGACGGGCAAAATCAAATACCGCATGCGGATAACCGTTAATTAAAAGCAATGCCAGATAACCGCTTGCGTCCCAACAAATTTCGAGTTTACGCGCTTCATGGTGGTTTGATGCGGAATCTACGTTGTACACGTGCAACATGTCCGCAATCGGCTGTTCGTTTTGGCGCATATCAAGCGCGTAAAAATAGCCGGTTTCCCCGTCATCTTCAAACATTACCGCGAGATGATCGTGCACGGTGGAATGCGTTCCGACTTGTTTTGGTGTACCGAGAAAGAGTTCGTCCTCAAGGGTTAAATGTAACATACGTATTCCTATTTTTTAGCGTTTAAGATGAACGGTTTGGCGTATTCAACGATTAATCGGTCGGTTGTCATGAAATAAAGGTTTTCAATATCCGCTTGAGCCAACAAGAGCCGAACAAAGGGATTTTTACAAATAAAAGGATAGTTTGGCGATTTAACAATATGGGGCAATCCAATGGGGAGCTGACGGCAACCTACCAAAAGAAGTCCCTGTTCGAGCTTTTCTACATTAATCTCAAAATTAGGCTCTTTTTGGCCGGATTTTATAGCAATTTCCCACAAACTCGCCAGGCTAAAATACAGTTCATTATTAAGTTTAAAGTTAGTTTAATTTTTTTGGTTTAATGTAATCAAGTGAAATTTGGATAAAAAATCATACTTGCTTTGCAAAAAATGAGTCGTTCATTAAACCCCAGATTAACAATTTAAGCATGTTTAATATTTAACTTAGCTTTAATTTTCTGTCCAAGTTTTTGGGGCGTGTATTTTGCGGTGTGTTTTGTTTTTAGCCATAAGTATCGTATAATCCGCAAGTCTTTTTTTTCTATTTGTACAAATATTTTAAGGGTATTACCGTGTCAGAACAGCAATCAAAAGTGATCGAAGCAAAAGAAATTATGACGTTATTGCCGCACCGCTATCCATTTTTGTTGGTAGATCGCGTGTTGGATTACAAAGAAGGCGAGTGGCTAAAAGCGATTAAAAATATCAGTGTGAACGAGCCTTGCTTTACCGGTCACTTTCCGGGCGAGCCGATTTTACCCGGTGTGTTAATTTTAGAAGCGCTTGCCCAATCTATGGGAATTTTGGCGTTCAAAACCCATGAAATCAAAGGCGGCGAGCTATTCTATTTTGCCGGCATTGACGAAGCTCGCTTCAAACGTCCGGTGTTACCCGGTGATCAAATGGAACTCAATGTTCAAGTGATTAAAGAACGCCGAGGCATTACCGCTTTTACCGGCATCGCGACGGTTAATGGCGAAGTCGCTTGTGAAGCAAAATTAATGTGTGCACGTCGCTAATTAAGAGGCAGCTATGATCCACCCAAGTGCAAAAATCCATCCGACCGCTCTCGTTGAAGAAGGCGCGGTTATTGGCGAAAACGTGATTATCGGCCCTTTCTGCATCGTTGAAGGCAGCGTTGAAATTAAAGCACGCACCGTGCTGAAATCGCACGTTGTGGTACGTGGCGATACGTTAATCGGCGAAGATAACGAAATTTATCAATTCGCCAGCATCGGAGAAGTGAACCAAGATTTAAAATATCAAGGCGAGGCCACTAAAACCGTTATTGGTAACCACAATAAAATTCGCGAACACGTCACTATTCACCGCGGTACCATACAAGGCGGCGGCGTAACCTATATCGGCAACAACAATTTGCTGATGATTAACGTTCATGTAGCACATGATTGCCAAATCAAAAATAACTGCATCCTTGCTAATAACGCGACCTTGGCCGGACACGTAGAACTTGATGATTTCGTAATTGTCGGCGGTATGTCGGCGATTCACCAATTCGTCGTCGTGGGTGCGCATGTAATGCTTGGCGGCGGTTCGATGGTAAGTCAAGATGTGCCACCTTACGTAATGGCGCAAGGTAACCACGCGCGTCCGTTTGGTGTGAACTTGGAGGGCTTAAAACGCCGCGGTTTTGATAAACCGACTATGCATGCTATCCGTAACGTGTACAAAATGATTTACCGCAGCGGCAAAACTCTCGAAGAAGTCTTGCCGGAAATTGAGCAAATTGCCGAAACCGATTCAGCCATTAGTTTCTTTACCGATTTCTTCAAACGTTCTACGCGCGGAATTATCCGTTAAATTAAGGGTGCGTAACGAAGTCATCAAATAGCACCGCATTGAAGCCCCGTCCCGCCGCTTTCAACATCACCTTTCCGGCGAAACGGTGGCCGGAGAAACGACAATAAACCGCTCAACCGCTCTTTGACGCTCAAAGTGCGGTTGTTTTTTTAGGATAAATTCAATGAATAAAAAAAATCCGACCATTGCGTTGGTTGCCGGCGAAGTGTCCGGTGATATTCTCGGCGCAGGCTTGATTCGTCAGCTCAAAATTCATTATCCGCAGGCGCGTTTTATCGGTATCGCCGGCCCGCGTATGCTTGCGGAAGGTTGCGAAAGTTTGGTGGATATGGAAGAACTTTCGGTGATGGGGTTGGCGGAAATTCTTAAACATTTGCCGCGCCTGCTGAAAATCCGTAACAATGTGATTCAAACCATGTTACGCGAAAAGCCGGATGTATATATCGGCATTGATGCGCCGGATTTTAATTTGGGAGTGGAACTCAAATTAAAGGCTAATGGCATCAAAACCATTCATTATGTCAGTCCGTCCGTGTGGGCATGGCGCCAGAATCGTATTCATAAAATCGCCAAGGCAACTCATCAAGTATTGGCGTTTTTGCCTTTTGAAAAAGCGTTTTACGATAAATTTAACGTGCCTTGCCGCTTTGTCGGTCATACCATGGCAGACGCCGTTCCGCTAAAACCGAACCGCATTGAAGCCTGTCAACGTCTAAATCTTGACGCGAATAAACGTTATTTGGCGATTTTGGTGGGGAGCCGCGGCTCGGAAGTGGCGTTTTTAACCGAGCCTTTCCTACAAACCGCGTTGTTGCTGAAACAACGCTTCCCTGATTTGCAATTTCTTGTGCCATTGGTGAATGAAAAACGGCGCGCGCAATTTGAAGCAATTAAAGCGCAAGTCGCACCGAATTTAGCGATGCACGTCATTGACGGCAATGCGCGCCAAGTGCTGATTGCCGCCGATGCGGCTTTACTTGCTTCCGGCACCGCGGCGCTTGAAGCGATGCTATGTAAATCGCCGATGGTAGTGGGCTACAAAATGAAAGCGCTCACTTATTGTTTGGCTAAACGTTTGGTGAAAAGTAAATATATTTCTCTACCGAATTTGCTTGCTGATGAAATGCTTGTGCCGGAAATGATTCAAGAGGAATGTGACCCGGCCTTGTTAGCAGAAAAACTGGCGGTATATTTTTCCACAGAGGAAGCTGCACTTGAACATCGCCGAGTTTTAATTCAGCGCTTCACCGACTTGCACCGACTGATTCAATGCGGTGCCGATCAGCAAGCTGCGCAAGCGGTCATTGATTTATTGGAAGGCACAAAAAATGTTTGATTATCCTAAAGATTACCGACTTATCGCCGGCGTGGACGAAGTGGGGCGCGGGCCGTTGGTTGGTGCGGTAGTGACAGCTGCGGTGATCCTTGACCCGAATAACCCAATTGAAGGTTTGGCGGATTCCAAAAAATTGTCAGAGAAAAAACGCCTCGCGCTTGCCGCAGAAATCAAACAAAAGGCCTTGGCGTGGGCACTCGGGCGCGCTGAAGCGGAAGAAATCGACAAACTCAATATTTTGCAAGCTTCCTTGCTGGCCATGACTCGTGCGGTTGAAGCGTTGCGGATTCGTCCGCACTTTGTGTTGTTGGACGGCAATAAAATTCCGAACGATCTCGATATTCCGGCGCAAGCAGTGGTGAAAGGCGACAGTCTGGTGGCGGAAATTAGCGCTGCATCGATTTTAGCCAAAGTAGCGCGCGATCAAGAAATGGAAGAGCTGGATCGACAGTATCCCGAGTACGCCTTTGCTCAACATAAAGGGTATCCGACGAAATTACACCTCGAAAAGCTCACTGCATTAGGACCTTTGCCGCAACATCGTCGCAGTTTCGCGCCGGTTCGTAAGGTATTGGAAAATCGTTAAGGAGCAGTTATGCAGACCATTTTCACGAACGCGCTTTGGATCAGTCCTTTGTTTTGGACGCTGATTTTACTCGCCGTTGCGGTTTTACTTTTTGTTCGTAACAAAGTGCGGATGGATGTTGTTGCGTTACTTGTAATGTTGGCGTTTTATTTAAGCGGCATTTTAACCATTAATGAAATTTTCGCCGGATTTAGCGATCCGAATATTATTTTGATCGCCTTATTATTTATCGTGGGCGAAGGCTTGGTGCGCACCGGCGTGGCTTATCAAGTAAGCGAAGGTATTTTGAAACTTTCCGGCAATAGCGAAACTAAGGTTTTGATTTTATTAATGTTAGCGGTTGCAGGTTTAGGGGCATTTATGAGTTCTACCGGCGTGGTGGCGATTTTTATTCCGGTGGTATTAATGATTTGTCGCCAAATGAACCTTTCGCCAAAACGCCTAATGATGCCGCTTTCTGTCGCGGGGTTAATCAGTGGGATGATGACTTTAATCGCCACTGCACCGAACTTAGTGGTGAATGCGGAGCTAATCAAAGATACCGGTACGCGTTTGCGTTTTTTCGATTTTACCCCGATCGGGTTGGTAATTTTGTCGCTCGGTATCGGTTATATGCTGCTGATTCGACGCTGGCTCGGTGCCAATGGTGCGGCAGAAAATCAAGATAATAATCAGCGTTCCATGGCGGAATTGATTGATGAATACGGTTTGCGCGATCGTACTAAACGCTTTGTGGTACGTACCGGTTCGCCGTTTATCGGCAAAAATCTCAATGAACTGCATTTGCGCTCCAGTTACGGATTAAACGTGTTAGCGATTGAACGTTGGAAGCATTTCCGCCCGGTTTACACGATGCCGCTTGGCACCTCGGAAATTCACGAAAAAGACATTTTGATGATCGACATCGGTCAACAAACCTTTGATTTAAGCGAGTTTTGTCAAAGCCATAATTTAGAACCGGCGGAAATTAAATCACAATCTTTTAATGAGCACGCCAAATCTATCGGCATGGCCGAACTTACTTTGGTGCCGGGTTCCGGCATTATCGGTAAAACTACGCAGGAAGTGGAATTTCGTTCCCGTTACGGCTTAAATGTGGTGGGCATTAAGCGCGACGGCGAGTTGATTTCTGACAGTTTCAGCGGCACACCTTATAAATTGGGCGATCTCATTTTGGTGGTGGGCGATTGGAAATTTATTCAACAGATGCGCAGTCGCACCAAAGATTTCGTAGTATTGAGTTATCCGAAAGAAATGGAGCGCGTAGTGCCCGCGCGAAGTCAAGCGCCACAAGCCTTATTTTCGGTATTCATTATGGTGCTGTTAATGGTCTCGAATGCGGTGCCAAATGTGATTGCCGCGCTGATCGGTTGCTTGCTACTGGGCTATTTCCGCTGTATTGACGCGAAAAGTGCTTACGATTCAATTCATTGGCCGAGCTTGATTTTAATTATCGGTATGATGCCTTTTGCCATTGCGTTGCAGAAAACCGGCGGGATTCAATTGGCCGTGCAAGCGATGTTACAATTGGTGGGCGATTTGGGGCTGTACTTGGTGTTAATGATGCTGTTTATTTTCTGCGCCGTGGTGGGTTTATTTATTTCCAACACGGCCACGGCGATTTTGGTCGCGCCGATTGCCATTTCCTTAGCGCAGCAATTGCAGGTTTCGCCGATTCCGTTTGCCATGGTGGTGGCTATCGCCGCTTCTGCCGCCTTTATGACTCCGGTTTCCTCGCCGGTGAACACCATGGTGGTCGGCCCCGGTGGTTACAAATTTAGCGATTTCTTAAAAATCGGCGTGCCGTTTACGTTGATAGTCATGGTGGTGACGGTGTTTTTAGTGCCGGTATTGTTTCCGTTTTGATTATAATTAAAAAATGCGCGCTTACTATGGACGTGGATAAAGTCGTCGGCTATGGATAACAGTTTTAATTTGTACTTCATTGCCGATGATGGCGTAAACAATACGATAACCACGACAAAATGCTTCTCGCATACTATCATCGCGCATTCTTCCAACCCCTTCAGGCATAAATGCGATCATGTCGATCTTGGCATAGAGATCTTCGTAGAGTTTCAGCCCGCTTGTAAAAGAGTAAGTAAATTCAGCAACATTTTCCACAATATGATTGATGTCATTTTGTGCTTCTTCGGTAACGATAATCTTATGCATAAGCGCGGTTATCTATTTCGGCAAATTCCTGTGCTTTGTGTTCAAGTTTGGCAAGTGCTTGTCGTTTAGATTCTTCGAGCGTTAATACTCGACCGGCTTTAATATCTTCATCGGCACGACGAATTTTTTCCGCTAAAAATTCATCATAGCCTTTTTCTTTGAGCATAATCATTCTCCTGTGCTATTACGCGCCCACTATAAACCGAGTGATGAACAAAATCAACGGTGGTATTCGTGTACAAAATGGTTGTTGTATTGTTTCCGTTTTAAAAAAATAAGACAGATTATGAAAGATAATCTGTCTTGGTTTATAGTTATTGATTTAAGAATTCACATAGATCTTTATTGCCGTTATCACAACCCTTTTGTACTCCTTTGAGTATAGCACATCCCGCTTCATTGCCCTTTTCGCAGGACATTTTAGCATATAAAACGCTTTTGCTTATGTCTTGTTTTACTTTACTTAAATCAGATATTTTTAATTTTTTAGCTAGAGAAGGGAGCTCTTTTTGGAATTTTTTTCCGCCAAAAGAATAAATAGTGGCAATTATTGATTGGTCGTGCCCTAAACTTTCACGAAGATCATTTGCTAGTTTTTTTGATTCTGAAGTAGCTGATGGATCACGACTAATGAGAGTATAAATATTTTCAGCCCCAACTCTAGCTTGCTCAAATTCTTGCATAGTTTCAGCTTGGGCAAAAGAACTCAATGCCATTAATGCAGCTAATGCAATTACTTTTTTATACATAAGGTTTCTCCTATTGATTGTTGTTTGAATATACAGTTTTAAATTTATTGACAGTATCGGTTATTTTAAAAAACGCTCCCCCAGCCGGCGTAATTGATGCAATACCGGCATATAAGTATGATTGCCAATTAGTGTCTGAGAGGCATAAACGTGGTGCGATATTATTTTCGAAATCTGAAACATAGTTGAAGTAGAAAAGGAACAATAATATGGATGCAATAGCTGTAGCGAGTCCAATATTAGTCCTTTCTGCCCATTTTTCATTCAAATATCTCTGAGATATAGCAATAAAAACACAAAGTACAATAATTACAATTGGGGTATAAAAATCAATAGATTGCTTTGATGGGGTTAAACACTTGGGAAGAATAGGAATAGATGCTTTAGTTATTGGCATTACCAGACCTTCCATTGTGGAAGGTAATGAATAAGCAAATAACAGCACACAGAAAATCGTGGCTGTAATATCTATCCAAACAGCATATTTATTTGATTTTGAAGTCATTTTTTCTCCCCAATAATATTAATCAAAATTCCGCTTGATTATACGTTGTTTTTTTTTTGTACAATATTTTTGTAAAATTTGTTCAATTTTATGCTGTGTGTCGATATTGCCTTTTGGCAAAAGCTGATGCCGCAGGTAAAATACCCCAAACTTATCCAACAAAAACAAGGAAAATTATGACCGCACTTTTAAAAATTGGCTTAGTTTCTGTGTCAGATCGCGCATCAAGCGGTGTGTATCAAGATCAAGGTATCCCGGAATTACAGGCTTGGCTAGAACAAGCGCTGGCGGAGCCTTTTGAACTGGAAACCCGTTTAATTCCCGACGAACAACCGATTATCGAACAAACATTAAAAGAATTAGTGGATGTACAGGATTGTCATCTTGTTCTTACCACGGGCGGAACCGGGCCGGCAAAACGCGATGTGACGCCTGATGCGACGCTTGCCGTTGCCGATCGCGAAATGCCGGGCTTCGGCGAGCAAATGCGCCAAGTAAGTTTGCATTTCGTACCGACAGCGATTTTATCGCGCCAAGTAGGGGTGATTCGTAAAAATAGCTTAATTCTAAATCTACCGGGACAGCCGAAAGCCATTAAGGAGACGTTGGAAGGCGTGAAAGATGAGCATGGTAAAGTTTTGGTAAAAGGCATTTTCAGTGCGGTGCCCTATTGTCTGCAACTGATTAATGGCTTGTATATTGACACTCGTGCGGACATTATCGAAAGTTTCCGCCCGAAATCGGCTCGCCGTGAAATGTCGGAGAAGTAAAAAATGAAAAAAATCGAAGCAATGATTCGCCCTTTTAAATTGGATGATGTACGCGAAAATCTTTCCGACATTGGTATCAGCGGTATGACGGTAACCGAAGTGCGTGGTTTCGGACGTCAAAAAGGCCATACGGAACTGTATCGCGGGGCGGAATATATGGTGGATTTTTTACCGAAAGTTAAAATGGAAATCGTGGTGCCGGACGAATTGCTGGAACAATGCCTCGAAACCATAATAGAAACTTGTCAAACCGGCAAAATCGGTGACGGCAAAATTTTTGTATATGATGTAGAGCGCGTAATTCGCATTCGCACCGGTGAAGAAAACGAGGAAGCTATTTAGTGGGAAATCATCTCAATTTGCACCGTGCTTTGCTTAGCATTGCCGCAGTGATCATTATTCTCGCCGGTATTAAACTGGCGGCAGAAATTGTCGTACCGTTTTTGCTGGCGCTGTTTATCGCAATCATTTGTTCACCAATAATTAAATCAATGACGGCACGACGGGTACCGCATTGGTTGGCCATGTTGCTGCTGTTTGTGTTGATTTCGTTGATTTTCTTCTTTTTGGTTGGCTTGATTAACAGTAGCGTACGCGAGTTTAGCCAATCTATTCCGCAATATAAAACTTTGCTATCGGAGCGAATTAATGATGTGATGGCTCTGATTCAACGGTTCAATGTCCCGATTCAGCTTTCGCGCGAAACCGTTCAAGATAATTTTGATCCGAGCGTGATTATGAATTTTGTCAGCAGTTTATTACTGAATTTCTCCGGTGTGGTGAGTAATACGTTTGTGCTTATTTTAGTGGTGGTTTTTATGCTTGCCGAAGCGCCGACCATGAAACGCAAATTTGCCTGCGTAATGAGTTCTAATCCAAATGATGCGGCGACTAAAGAACGCCATATTGACCGCGTGTTGCAAGGTGTGATTGGTTATCTTGGCATTAAAAGTATTACCAGTTTGCTTACCGGCATCAGCATTTTTATTTTGCTTGAAACTTGCGGTGTGCAATACGCGATTTTATGGGCGACCTTAAGTTTCTTACTGAATTACATTCCGAACATCGGATCCGTCATTGCCGCTATTCCGATTATCGTACAGGCGTTATTGCTCAACGGTTTCGGCATCGGTTTCAGTGTAGCGGTCGGCGTAATCGGGGTTAATATGGTGATCGGCAATATTCTCGAACCGAAAATGATGGGTCAACGCCTCGGGCTTTCCACTTTAGTCGTCTTCTTATCTCTACTTTTCTGGGGATGGTTGCTCGGTACTGTGGGGATGCTGCTTTCTGTACCGCTTACCATGGTGCTTAAAATCGCCCTGGAATCCGGTTCACACACGGTGAAATATGCGGCATTGTTGGGCGATGTGGAGGATGGTAAGTAAACACGTATTAAAAATGAAAAGATGTACTGAAACCGGGCTAAATGCGACTATTCCCTATTTTTAGGGGACGTTTCACTGCATATTACTTTTTGGTCGTTAAATATTTCTTAACTTATCTGAATACAAAATTAAACAGAGCGCAATCACCATAATCAAAATCGCGCCGGCAAACAGGATCGTTTCGCTCGCGCTTTCATGGTTAACAATGATTAAGCGCAACATGGCGGTAATCCCTGCGTAGATGAAATAGCGCAGCGGAAAGTGATAGCCGCTTTTAAAATATTGCACGATAAGCCCGATAAAACCGAAGTACAGAAAAAACATTACAGCTTCTTCCGCTACGGCATAAGGCACAACTGAGGAGGGATTTATTACCATTAAGGCGAGAGAATAGGTGATTTTGGCTAAAGCAATGACGAGCACGACGGCAAGGGCAATCAATGCGGTGCTCAATACGACCTTCAATATACCGATCACGATTTTAGGTAATTTTTCTAATTGATTTTCTTCCATTTTGTTTCCTTAAGTCTATGTTTAATAAAAAATACCGATAAAACGTCATCGGTATTTGGGTAAAGTAAGATCCGTTTTTGTGGTTTTTTTTAATCCGGCGAATAATACAATTTACCGATTTCGATTTTTTGGCGGCCCGTTTGTTCACGCCATTTATTGCTGTCGCGTAGGGAATACACACAGCCGCAATATTCCTGTTGATAAAAACGTTCGCGTTTGCTGATTTCAATCATGCGTTGCGACCCGCCTTCTTTGCGCCAGTTGTAGTCCCAGTAAATCACGTCATCATATTTTTCCGCTGCGCGATGACCGCAACCGTTAATTTGCGCCATGTCTTTCCAGCGGGAAATGCCAAGGCAACTGGTGAACACCGGAAAACCATGCTCATGGGCGTATTCGGCGGCTTTTTCAAAACGCATATCGAAACACATGGTGCAACGAATGCCGCGCTCCGGCTCCCATTCCATACCTTTGGCACGATCAAACCATTCTTGGCGATCATAGTCGGCATCGATAAACGGAATACCGAATTTTTGCGCAAAGCGAATATTTTCTTCTTTGCGGATTAAATATTCTTTAAGCGGATGGATATTCGGATTATAAAAATAAATAGTGAATTCAATACCGGACGCCAAAATCGCTTCCATCACTTCGCCCGAGCAAGGGGCGCAGCAGGAATGCAAAAGCAGTTTATTGTGCCCTTCAGGCAATTCCAGTTTTTCACGAATAAACGGCGCATTCGGATCTTTGCGTGGTTTTTGTTTACGTGTTTTATGTTGAAAACCGACCGCACTTTGAGATTGTTGTTCTGTCATCTTAATAACTTCTATCTACCGATAAATAGGCTAAAGAAATCAACGCGTTTTTATACTCGCTTTCCGGCAAAAGTTGAATCGCATCCACGGCTTTTTGCGCTTCCTGTTTGGCGCGATCCATGGCGTAATCTAAGGATTTGTGCTCCGCCATAATGGCTAACACTTCATCGATAGCTTCACGTTTCCCGCCTTGTTCAATGGCTTCGCGAATCAATGCCGCTTGTTGCGGGTTGCCATGGCGCATGGCGTGCAATAAAGGAAGTGTTGGTTTACCTTCGGCTAAATCGTCACCGACATTTTTCCCGAGCGCTTTAGCGTTGGCACTGTAGTCCAACACATCATCCACCAGTTGGAATGCGGTGCCGAGATAACGACCATAATCTTGTAGTGCTTTCTCTTGGGCTTCTGTCGCGCCGGCAATAATCGCCGCCGCTTGTCCGGCAACTTCAAATAAACGGGCGGTTTTGCTGTAAATCACCCGCATGTAATTTTCTTCGCTGGTTTGCGGATCATTGACGTTCATTAATTGCTGCACTTCACCTTCCGCCAGTACGTTGGTGGCATCCGCCATAATGCGTAAAATTTTCAGGGATTCTAACTGTGCGACCAACTGAAAGGCGCGCGTATAAATAAAGTCGCCAACTAATACGCTTGCTGCATTACCAAATTCTGCATTTGCCGTAGCACGCCCGCGACGCATATCGGATTCATCGACCACATCATCATGTAATAAAGAAGCGGTGTGAATAAATTCTACAAAAGTCGCACAGGTAATGGCTTGTTGCCCTGCAAACCCCAACGCTCTTGCCGCCAACACGGCAATTAGCGGACGAATACGCTTGCCACCGCCTTGTACAATATAAAAACCCAGCTGATTAATTAATGCCACATCAGAATTCAGCTGGGCTAAAATTGATTCATTGACTTTTTGCATATCCGCATGGCTTAACGCCTGGATTGCTTGCATATCCATTAAGTTTGTTGTATTCATTTTGTTAATTCGACTGATTAAAACCAATAAAATCAGGCCTTAGTGAAACGAAAAAAGTAAAGTACGGTGGATTTTACCTGATTTTTCAGGCTTTCTGAAATCAAACTGCCGAATTTGCGAATTTTTTTATTTTCCCGCAAATAAATTCTTGCTATCCCCTAAAATTTTCCGTAGAATTTGCGCCCTATTTGTATGAATTTTATGTGCGAAATGAAACAACATTAGAGCACAATTATAGCGGAGTATTTATGTACGCAGTTTTCCAAAGTGGCGGTAAAC
>NZ_DBHLAM010000052.1:0-30416 GCF_057314195.1 Rodentibacter sp.
TATCAGCAACATCCAGCATAGTCTGTTCTTGGATCATATTAGTGCTCCGTTAAGTTAAAAAAACACCCTTTCGGGACGACCTACTTACACACAGAGGCGTAAGAGGTTGCGGAATATAACATAACACGCAAGCTGAATCAATAAATTTTTAGTTTTAAATACGTAAGGTGTCCGAAGAGGAATGATGTTTTTTACAATGCGATTTGAGGGAAAAATTGTTCGGTGAGTTTGACGAAATCCATTAGAGAAAGTGACCGTACTTTACTCCTTTGTGGTAAAAGCGCGGTCAAATTTCTGGCGGAAATATCCTGCTCCAAGACAAAACACGATGCTTTGCATTCTTTAAAATAATGAGGATATTTTATGGCCAGTAATACACCATCTTGCCAAAGCACAACAGCGTCATTTTTGGTCATTGTAGCAAAATAGCCGGTTAATTCATTGTCACTATAAGCTGCTTGAGAAAAACAATAAAGCATGCAATTCCCTTAAAAAGTTAATAATTTTTCCGCTTGATTTAATTTCGCCATCAATAAAGCTCGGTCAATCTTCTCGGTAGATAAAATAAGCGTACCGTCCGTAATCCCGAATTTCTCTAGTGAATCGACACAACTAAAGCGCTGTTTGATGCCATATAAATCAAGTAACTTGAAAACGCGGATAAAATCTTTTTGCAACAACAATTCCGGCTGTTGCCCGTTTAATAAATTTAGTACGCCATCATCTATAAAGAACACGCCGATTTCATCTTCATCGCAAAACGCAGTGGCTGCGAGCACCGCATCCAGCCCTTCTCTGGCAAGGGATGAACCATGGGGTGGTGAACGAAATAAAAAGGCGATTTTCATAAGCTAATCACCCTATCAGCTGTTAATACTGCTGCCATAAATTCGCCCAAGCCCGCGATGATAAATCCATTGGCCAAATTATATTGCGTTGAATTCTTTGCCGTTATCCGATCCACCACACCGCGGCGTTGCGAAGCGGCGACACATAAATGCAATGGCACATTGTACCGGTGAGAAAAAGCCTGCCAACATTTCGTTAAATCGACTTCATCATTAGCGGAATAAACTAAACCACTGCCATTCGTCACCCCGTCCTGAAAGAAAAAAATTTGGCTAATGACATGTCCTTTTTCAATCAATGCTTCGGCGAATTGATACGCCAAATAAGCGCCTTGTTTACCGTAAACCGGGCTTTTAACAGCGAGAACGTAATTCATTATTCTTGGTCTTGTTTAAGTTGACGAATATAAAGATAAACGGTATGACGCGAGATATTTAATCGTTCCGCGACTAAATTAATGGCGTCTTTAATATCAAAAACGCCTTTCCCAAAAATAGTCACGGATTTCATCAACACATTCCCTTTCGCTCGCGTGAAATAAGGCTTTGACAGGCTTTCGCTCTACATATTACGCAGCGAACGTAAAGCCAAGACGGTGATCGGCGAACCTATTTGGTGATTAGCATTATGTCCGTTTGCAATACGAATGGCAGAATGCTCGATATCTTCCAAAGAGTGCAAAACAATTTCGCAATGCTCGCCGATAAGCGCGCTTACGCCATCCACCACCGCATTGGAGGAATTGAGAATTGTGCGATCTTCATCCGTGAAAATATGCTTATCATGTAACATGGACAAGTTCCAAAACTACGCTAAAAGTAACCGCACCTTTATACCGTAAAATTAATAATAAAGCACAAGCAAAATGCCTGTGCTTCGATTAAATAAACTCATTTATTATTTTGCTTTTGGATTGACATCCAATACTTCAACTTCAAAATAAAGCGTAGCGTTCGGCGGAATGGCAACACCCGCCCCTTGTTCACCGTAAGCTAATTCAGGCGGAAGCACCAACTCAATTTTACCGCCTTTTTTTACTAACTGAAGTCCTTCGGTCCAACCTTTCACTACTTGGTTTAAACGAAATTCGGCCGGCTGACCGCGTTCAACGGAACTATCAAACACTTTACCGTCCGGTAATTTGCCTGTGTAATTCACTTTAACAATATCGGTCGGTTTGATCGCATCACCTTTACCCGCTTCAATCACACGATATAACAAACCGGATTTAGTGGTTTTCACGCCCTCTTTTTTGGCGAAGTCTGCGCGATATTTATCACCTTCCTCCTGCGCTTTTTGCGCAATTTCCTGCACTTTTGCCTGCTCTCTTTCCATCATTCTTTGTTCAAATCGTTCTAACGTTTTGGTTAATTCACCGATTTTTTCTTCGCTAATTTTACTATTTAATACATCGGCAACCGCTTGATTAACCTGTTCCGGATTTAATTTGATTTCTCCTTGATCCGCCATTAATTTAGCTTGCGTCATGGAATAAGCGGTTAATGCATAAGACACATCGTCATTAAATTTCGCGTCCGTTTTTTCATTGGCGAAAACACTACCAGATACGACCGTACCGACCATTAATGCGACAAGAGAATATTTTTGAATTTTTAACATCTTTATTAATCCTTTATAATAAAAAAACGCTGAATAGGTTAAATCGGATTTAAGCTATTCTCAACTTTTTTTTAAAATTAGAGAAAATTTATGCAAATCCAACAAATATTAGAGACCCGCATTGCAGAACTTGAAACAAAGCTCGCATTTCAAGAGCAATCAATAGAAGAGTTGAATCAAGCATTAATTCAACAACAATTCGATATGGATAAAATGCAGCTACAATTGCGCTACATCGCAAGCAAATTAAAAGACTTTCAACCGTCTAATATTGCCAGCCAAGCGGAAGAAGTGCCGCCGCCTCATTATTAAACAAAAACGGATAATCAAAAAATGGTTACCCGTTTTTGTTTAATTGCAATTTAAAATACTTTTTACTGCCCGACGACTTGTTCACTCATAAAACTAGCCACACTTTACTGCATTACTGCACAACCATCGTACCGATACATCCCATATCTGCCAACATTAAATTCGACGAACCAAAAATAAACGGATAAACATTAGAAGATGGTTGTTCAAAACGTACCAAAATTTGTATCTTACCGTTCACCCAAACGGTGTCTTTCCAAGCTAGCTCGCTTTCTTGCGTGATCTCATCGTTATAAGATTCCACAATGAATTTTGCGCCTTGCACACTAAAACCGACCGGTCGGGAACTGGTTAAAATCCAGCGTTCGATACTACCTTGTTTCGCCAACACGTCTATGCGACGAGGATCAAAACGCTTTTGGTTAATCAAACCGTTCGTTACATCCAACTCGAAAGTACGTTCTTGTGCAACCTTCGCTTTTAGCATTAAACCTGCATCGGTTTCAAATTTTACTGCCATCTTTTGCGCAAAAGCGGAAAGTTCGCCTAAGGGACGCAATTCCAACACGGTATTATCCGCGAGTTCACCTTCGGAAGAAAAAAACTGTTTTACTCTATCGAAAACATCGCGTTTATGCCCGGAAATTAACGAAACGCCCTCACTTTCAGTTAAATTCACAAGGATTTCCACGCGCTCACCTGGAGCCAAAACAAAGGATTTAACGGTTTTTCCTTGCGGTAAAAATCCCAAATCTTGCGCAATTAACGTCATTTCTTGCTCGTTATCCAAGCGTAAATTATAAGCGCGTGCCAACGAGGCATTAACCAAGCGTAATCGCACCCAACCGCGCGGCACCTCTAAATACGGCGCTTCCGAACCGTTCACCAATAACCGATTGCCCACAAAATACGGTTGATTTTGCCTGAATAATTGAACCCCGTCGCTGTTAAATTCCATATCTTGCAAAATTAACGGAATATCGTCCACGCCATATTTATTCGGAAGCGGTGATTTGATGCTTTGCTCGTCTTCAATCAACCACATTCCCGCCAATCCGCGATACGTTTGATAAGCAGAATTGGCAAGCGTGGAAGAACGATACCAACAAGTTGAAGCCGGCTGCTCAATCGGCACAATCGGCGCCCAAGATTCGCCTTTTTTTAACACCCGTGTCGCACCACCGAATAATTCGCCGGATGCCTGCAAGCCCTGAATAGAAAGAGAAACGTGTTGCGGTAAATTATTATGATAATTAAGTTTGGCAAAGCTGCCGGACTTAATTTTGATCGTCGGGCCTAAATAATTGCCATTGAATCCCCATACGCTGACTAAATGACTGCCGTCTAGGTTATAGCCCATTTCTGCCATCGTCAGCACAATTGGGCGACCGCGCCGCACATCAATTAACGGCGGTACCGTAAGCTTCGGACGGGAGGCTGCCAACAAGCGCGTGGGGAGCGCGGTCAATGCGGTGCTAATCAGAGAGCTCTTTAACAACTGACGACGAGAAAATCTAGGCATCCGAACATTCCTTTTGCGTTCGGGCGATTTCCGCGTCCAGCTCGGCAATACGTTTTGCCATCAAATCGTGGCAATAAGCCGCCAATTCGCGTACGTTTTCCTTGCTGTAATTGCTAGTATCAATCGGTTCCATCATTTCGCAAATCACTTTGCCGTTATCCCAACGATTTAACTTAATTTTGTTTTGCGTCGTCGAACACACAACCGGAATAATTGGCACACCGGCCGCCACCGCTGCATAAAACGCGCCAGTTTTAAACGGCAACAAGCCACGCCCGCGACTACGCGTCCCTTCCGGGAACATCCAGATCGATAAATTATCTTTATTTATGCGCTCCGCCAGCTTAGTCATCGTATTATGTGCTTTGGAACGATTGTCGCGATCCAGAAAAATATTGCCGCTCACCCAATACAAAATGCCGAAAAACGGCACCCAAATCAGACTTTTTTTCCCCACGCTCACAGTACGCGGCAACACCATGTAGGAAATCGTCACCATATCGTAATTATTTTGATGGTTGCCGATATAAATTGCGCGCCCTAAATTCGCTTTATTAGGTGGAAAACGATGCTCCACCTTTAGGCCGAATAACGGATATAAACGCCCGAACCAACGTGCCATCACACCTACATTGCTCGGATTTTTAAAACGAACGAAGGAATAAAGCGTACCCAGCACGCAAATTAAAATACAACAAACCGTGACAATCAAAATTCTAGCCAGTTTTAACATACCAATACCTATAAAAAATTTTCGCCTAAGTATAACAAAAAACGATCGCGAATTAGACGGGATTTTGGGTTTTATGCTAACCTAAACAAAAATTTAGGGTAATTTTATGAAAAGAACCTATTTCATTTCCGATCTACATTTAAGCGAAAATCAGCCTAAATTAGCCGCACTTTTCTTTGATTTTATGCAAAACCTCGCGCCGAATGCCGAGCGCGTTTATATTCTCGGCGATTTATTTGATTTTTGGATCGGCGACGACGAACAATCGCCTTTAATTGAACAAGTAAAAAATGCCATCAAACAACTAACTACATCGGGTGTAGCTTGCTATTTCATTCACGGCAACCGCGATTTTTTAATCGGTAAAGGTTTTGCGCAACAAACCGGTCTTCAATTATTACCCGATTATCAATGCATCGATCTTTACGGCAAGCCAACCCTGCTCTGTCACGGCGATACCCTGTGTATTGATGATGTGAAATATCAACAATTTCGCCACAAAGTTCATCAACCCTGGCTACAATGGCTGTTTCGTCGCCTGCCGTTAACGGTACGGTTAAAAATTGCGCAAAAAATTCGCGCTCAAAGCAAGCGAAATAAGCAACAAAAGTCTGTTGAAATTATGGACGTCAATTTACCTTTTACCCGACAAATCATGCAACGTTTCAATGCGGTGCTATTAATTCACGGTCATACGCATCGCGAAGCAATTCATCAATATGGTGACAAAAAACGCATCGTTTTAGGCGACTGGCGCCCAAATTACGCTTCAATTCTAACGGCGACAGAAAACGGTGAAATTTATTTTCTTAAGTCGCCTTAAAGCGCACCTAAAACTACTCGTTGAATTTCAGTCACTTATAACTTTTTCATCTACCAAATAGCTTTTACTTCTTTCGCACTTATCCATCGTGCGCGTAGAATCTTTTCCGACAATAATTTTATAGGAGAGTGTTATGTCCCAATTTACTATTCACACCGTTGAAACTGCGCCGGAAGCGGCAAAAGAAGCCTTGAAGGCAGTTAAAAATGCCAATGGATTTATCCCGAATTTAATCGGCGTGTTAGCCAATGCACCGGCTGCGCTCGAAACTTACCGCACCGTGGGCGGCATTAACGGCAAAAACAGCCTTACCCCGGCAGAACGTGAAGTGGTACAAATCACAGCTGCAGTTGTGAATGGATGCGGTTTTTGTGTGGCGGGACACACCAAGATCGCCCTAAAAGTATTAAAACTACAAGAAGACTTAGTGAATCAAATTCGCGCTGTCGCACGCATCGAAAACGATAATAAACTCGATGCGCTAGCTCGTTTCACGCTTGCTGTGATTGTGCAAAAAGCCAAACTAACCCAGGCGCAATTACAAGCTTTCTTCAATGCAGGCTATAATCAAGAACAAGCGATCGATGTTATTTTGGGCGTTAGCTTGGCAACCTTATGTAATTACGTAAATAACATTGCGGAAACGCCAATTAATCCTGAATTACAACCATTCGCATAAAATAAATACATAAATAAAAAACGGTAAGACATTGGTTTTACCGTTTTTTATTTATTTTTCATATAACAAAATCATCAAAGATATATAAACTAATTATTTCTCTTTTTATTTTTCGCTTGTTACATTTAAATCCTATCGTTTTTTAATAAAAAGGAAATAATATGCAACATCGTGATCTCTATCCCCATGAAATTTTGCAAGACGTCATTGACAAAAGTTACGCTAAATCACAAGGTCATCTCAAAACTTTAGCCATTTTAAGCTTCTTAGGCGGCGGTTACGTCAGTTTCGGTTATATGGCGTATTTAAAAGTTGTGAGCGGCATTCCGAGCGATTGGGGCGGCTTAGCCACCTTACTCGGTGCTGCAGTATTTCCAATTTGCTTAATTTGTATCCTGATCGGCGGCGGCGAACTTGCCACGGGAAACATGATGATGATGGCGCTAGGCCGTTTAAGTAAACGCGTAAGCCTCAACAAATTAGCACGCAACTGGGTGATCGTCAGTCTTGGCAATCTTGCGGGCGCCCTCTTTATGGCGTATTTCTTAGGGCATTATGTGGGGTTAGCTGAAGGTTCTGCGGCCGCCAAAACCATCGCCATCGCCGAAGCCAAAGTACAAATGGATTTCGGCCGCGCGTTTATTTCCGCCATTGCATGCAACTGGATGGTATGTATGGGCATTTGGTTCTATTTCGGCGCGAAACAAACCTCCGGTCGTATCCTTGCTATGTGGTTCCCAGTGATGATTTTCGTACTTATCGGTTTACAACATTTCGTCGCCAATATGTTCATTATTCCGGCGGGTATTTTTGCCGGCGCAAATGTGACTTGGAGTGAATTTTTCTTAAATATGATCCCAGTATTCCTCGGCAATGTTACGGGTGGTGCCGCCTTCGTCGGTGCATCCTATCTGTACGCCTATCGCCATTTATTAAAAGAAGATTACCAAATCTAACGATTAAAAGGCGGTCGACATCGACCGCTCCTCACACAACGCTTCGGCTCCTACTCCTCATGTAAATCCGCCCGCTATTTTTAAATAAACGCCTTGTCATCACGCACATTGAATATCCTGAATTCGACACGGTTTTTTATTGCGTCCTTCGCTTTTTGCACTTACCATTTCGCACCCAACAATCGTGGAAAAACCGGTGTAAAATTTTAGCGAACTCAATTATCTTCTCGCTTTAACGCAAGCGTAAAATTTCGGAAAGGCTGAACGATTATTGGGCGCATTACCCTCGCTTAATCCACAGTATGAAAAGTTTGACAACAGGCCAGCGATTGCGGTGAATGCGGTGCTATGTGCGATATCCAAAACTGCGCGAATTGTTAGCGCAATTTGATCAAAATGCGTATTTCTTCTCAACACGATGACGAATTAGATGGAAATCTTGCCGAACTACATCATGGCTTATGAGCCGCTTTATGTGTACTCTCCGAGCCATCGCGGTACGCCAACGTATGCAAATTAATCGTGGATACGTCACAGTGACCAAATAAATTTCTAATTAGGATTTATAATGATTGAATTGACTTCTCCTCAAATTTTAACGCTCATCGGCGTGTTTATTTTCATTCTGATCGGTTTGCTGTTTTTCGTCGCCCGCCGCACACGCGACGTGCAAGAATTACGGCAAGATTTAAACAAAAGCCACCAAGATTTCAATCAACTTGCCGCACGCTTTGACGCATTGACGCAACAAAATAACCTATCGGAACAGCACCGCATTCGAGCACAGGCAGAACGCGAAGGCTTACAAATTCGGCTAACGGAACGCGATGAAAAAATTGCTTATCTCAGTCAGGAATTGGATGAGGAACAACTGCGCAATGCGCAAATCGGCAGTCAAATCAGCGCTTTAAAAGAACGCTTCGGTATCGCCTCGGCACAAGCGGAAAGTTTGCAAAATCAGTTACAACAAAGCCAAAATCAACTTGTACGCAAAGAACAAGAACAGCAACAGTTAACGGAAAAATTGACCACTCTTACGCAAGAACTGACCGGTTTAAAAACCCGGCTGGCGGAAAAAGAAAAGCATTTCGCCGAACAGCAACAAGCTATTGAGCAATCGAAGCAACAGCTCGGTACGGAATTTCAAAATCTGGCTAACCGTATTCTGGAGGAGAAAAGTCGTTCCTTTAACCAAACCAATCAAACCGCCTTGGAAACCCTGCTAAAGCCGTTTCGCGAACAAATTGAAGGCTTTCAAAAACGGGTGAACGAAATTCATTCGGAAGCGCTGAAAGGCAATGCAGGATTGGAAGCAGAAATCAAAAAAGTGTTACAAATCGGGCTGAATATGTCGCAAGAGGCCAGTCATTTGAGCACCGCATTGAGGGGCGAAAAGAAAACGCTCGGCAACTGGGGCGAAATGCAACTAGAGCGCGCCTTACAATTAGCAGGCTTAATTGAGAACGTGCATTACCGCGCGCAGGCGCATTTTAAAGATGAACAAGGCGGGCGTAATTATCCCGACTTCGTGCTGAATTTGCCGGATGACAAAAATATTATTATCGACAGCAAAATGTCGCTACCGGCGTATGAAAGTGCGGTCAATACCGAAGAGGATGCCGAACGTGAACGTTTACTGCGCGAGCATATTAAAGCGCTGAAAAATCACATCGACGACCTGCATAAAAAAGATTACAGCAATTTGATCGGCATGCGCAGCCCGAATTTCGTATTAATGTTTATCGCGCTGGAACCGGCTTATATTGAGGCGCTGAAGCTCGATCCGAGTCTGTTTAATTACGGTTACGAAAAAAATGTGATTATGGTTTCGCATACCACGCTGATGCCGATTTTGCGCACCGTAGCGAACTTATGGCGCATCGAACGCGGTAACGCGGAAGCCAAAGAAATCGCGGAAAAAGCCGGCGAAATTTATAACCAGATTTGCTTGGTGGCGGAACGTTTAAATAAACTCGGCAACACACTTTCTACTGTCAGCAGCCGTTATAACGAAACCGTCACTGCCTTGGTAGGACAACAAGGCTTAGCCGGCAAAGCGGAGCGCTTCAAAGATCTTTCCGCCAAAGCCAATAAAACCATGCCAAATGTAGCGTTGCTAAATAACGAGGTGGATTTAAGTCGTCTTGCTTTAATCACTCAAAAAGATGAAAAATAAACTCGTATTCGTTATTGCTATTTTAAAAAAAACTGCTATTTTCTGGCGGTTTTTTTATTTATCACGTTTAGGAAAGTTAAATGGAACATCAAAAACCACAAGATCCTTATGCAAAGTACAATTCACAGTCTAACCTATTAAGTAAAATTATTTTTGCCAGCCGTTGGCTACAACTGCCGATTTATCTCGGGCTTGTCGTAGTGCAAAGCATTTATGCCTACAAATTTATGAAATCTCTATGGTATTTAATCGCCAATATCAACGAAATGGATTCCAACACTATTATGCTTGCGGTATTGAATTTAATTGATGTGGTGATGATTGCCAACTTATTGGTAATGGTCACTATCGGTGGTTATGAAATTTTTGTTTCCAAGCTCAAAACCCGCAATCACCCCGACCAACCCGAATGGATGAGCCACGTGAATGCCACCGTGTTAAAAGTGAAGCTTTCCATGTCGATTATCACGATTTCCTCAATTCATATGCTGCAAACTTTCGTGAACATCAGCAACTTGCCGGAAAAAACTATGATGTGGCAGCTGTTATTGCATCTCGGTTTCTTGGTATCTGCCATCGCATTGGCCTATACCGACAAAATTCTGTACAGCACCAGTCATAAAACGCATTAATGTCGAACACGCCTTTTCTACGCCGAAACGCCGACAAAAACTCCGTTGGCGTTTCTTTTCGCCCGCGTAAGCCGAAACGCCAACCAACGGCCGTTAAAACCCGCGTGATTTTATTCAACAAACCTTTCAATGTGCTCACTCAATTTACCGATGAAAGCGGACGTGCCACATTGAAGGATTTCATCCCGATTCCGCACATTTATGCGGCAGGAAGACTTGATCGCGATAGCGAAGGTTTATTGCTACTGACCAACGACGGTGCGTTACAGCACCGCATTGGAAACCCGCAGTTTAAGTTGGAAAAGACTTACTGGGTACAAGTAGAAGGCGAACCCACCGAAGCAGATTTGGCCCGCCTACGTCAAGGTATCGAACTGAACGACGGCCCGACTAAACCCGCCAAAGTACGCCTGATTCACGCACCGAATTTGTGGCCGCGTAATCCTCCGATTCGCGTGCGGAAATCCGTTCCGACTTCATGGCTGGAAATTAAAATCAGCGAGGGACGCAATCGCCAAGTGCGTAGAATGACCGCACATATCGGTTTTCCAACTTTACGTTTGGTTCGTTACAAAATCGGCAATCTTTCCATTAAAGGTTTAGCGAACGGCGCATATCGGGAATTATCGACAGAGGAAATTAACGTATTATGCGCTGCATTGAAAAGCGAAAAACGCCCATAAAAAAAGCGGTCAAATCATATTTGACCGCTTTCTCTTTTCGCTAAATTACCACCAACCGAGTAATTTCATCCAAAGTCCACCGACTACAAACCAAATAATCAATGAGAAAATTGACGCGATAAAACTCACGCCCCACCATTGACCGGTGGTGTTATAACCGGAGCCAAATAATGCCGGTCCTGGGCCGCCCGCGTATTGAGTCAGACTCATGGAAAGCGTAGACGTATAACCCAAACCAATGGCTGCGATCATCGGCGGTGTACCGACCGCAATGGCCGCCGCCAAGAACGCTAAATACATGGCAGAAATATGGGCCATTGCAGAAGCGAAGAAATAGCGAGTGTAGAAATACACCAATACCAAAATGGTGAACGCAATCGGCCAATCAAACACACCCACATAGTTGGAAATGTGTGACGAAACCCACGTGATAGTGCCGTATTTGTTCAATGCGTTTGCCATCATCACCAATACCGCAAACCAGAACATAGTGTCCCACGCGGTGGTTTCCGCCACGATATTTTTCCAACTCATAATATTGCTAAGCAATAAAATCAACAAACCGATAAAAGCGGACGTTGTGGCAGAAATGCCGAACATTAAATCGCCCACCGTCCAAAGCACTAATAACAATAAGAAATCAAGCGCCAAAATAATTTCCGCACCGGACATCGGCCCCATCGCTTTTAATTCGCTTTTTGCCATTTCCGCCATTTTCGGCGTGTCTTTAAGTTCCGGTGGATAAATTAAATAAACTAAATAAGGCAACAGAATTAAACTCACAATGCCCGGCACAATAGCGCCGATAAACCATGTCGTCCAGGTGATTTCTACGCCTTGCCCCTTCGCCAATTCAGCGATGAGCGGGTTGCCCGCCATGGCAGTCAAGAACATAGTGCAAATAATCGTATCGATTTGTGAAACGGCAATGGCTAAAAACGCTCCGGCACGGCGCGCCGTCGGACCCGGCTTGGAATCGTACGTATCGGCGATAGATTGCATAATTGGGTACATAATACCGCCCCCACGTGCAGAGGCGGAAGGAATACCCGGACCGATTACTAAATCCGCCAGCGCCACCCCGTAAGCAACGCCCATCATGCGTTTACCAAAACGCGCGACGAAATAAAGCGCGATTCGTTTACCCAAACCGGTTTTAATCACCGCGCGAGATAAAAACATCGCAATACCGATAAGCCAAATGGTCGCGTTGGAAAAACCGGACAACATTGCCACTTCGTCTTTGCCGGCTTTAATCGGTGTTAAACCGGTTAAACCACTGATCACCAAGGCCACCAAGGTCGCCGCGCCCATCGGCATGGCTTTGGCGATAATCGCCACAATGGTCGCCACAAATAACGCGAACATACCCCACGCGCGTGGCGTCAGGCCTTCCGGAACGGGAATCAAATAAATTCCCAATCCCACCAAAATTGAAATCAACAACCCTTGCCACTGAAAGCCTAATTTGACTTCCACGGCAGGCGCTTTAGTATCCGACATCGCAGTCCTCCTCCAAATAAAAATAACGAGAAATGAGTAAGCTTAAGTTACCTTTCGCATTATGCACCTGAAAAATAAATTCACAAAGCGCCAATTGATGATTTCCTTAAAAAAGGCGATTACTGAACTTCGTTCTGAGCACCGCATTGAAGCCTCATTCGCTCGCTTCCGAGACGAGCTTCACATAATTTTGCTGTTTAAAAGAGGCCTTTAATAAGCCTTCCAATTGCCACCAACCTAAGGTTAAATCCTGCTCGCCGGCGGCGTAAGGGGCGATTTCATACGCCCCGTAAATAAAATGCACGCCATTGAAATCCAAATAAAAATTATCGGAAACATTAAAATCTTGTTTGCCAACAAAAGTCTCATCGTCTTTCACTTCGCCATTACGGGTATAAACCTCCCACAATAATGCTTTAATTTTTGACAAGACATTTGCATCAAATAAATCGGTTAATTGCAAAATTTGATGGGTCGTCATATCTAACGTGAAATACCGTTTTCCACCCATGCCATGAGCGCCGCCACTAAAACCGTAATAGCCGATGACAAACGTTGCCAATTTTTCCCTCTGGCCGATAAAATCGACCCAGCGCTTATCCTCGTAACCGATACTTGGTATTTCGAGCATTTCTTTTTTGGTGTCATCCAACTGTTTTTGATATGCTGCAACGAATTCCTCGCGAGTCGGCACATTGCCGTTTTCACGCGTCAACTCTGCCCACAACAAAGCATTTAACCAATCCGCATTGGTCTTTAAAGTTGAAACGGAATACTCAATCTTGCCTTCCTCCGGCGCATATTCCTTTGATTTTGGATAATTAATCGTTTCGGATTTTTGGAATACCGCCTCTTCTTCCGCAAAAATGGTCGGAATAACATTATCCGCGCGCATTTGTTGTACCGATAAATCCATCTCAAGCCGCTTGTTCTGCTCTGTTAATTGCGAGACGGTTCGATTAAGTTCATCTATTTGGGCTTGCGACTCTTTATCTTGGCAACCGGCGGTAAGAAGAACGCTCAGAATCAGCGCGGAAATCAATTTGTTTTTCATATTTTTCCTTATAAATCAAATACATTTTTATCACGCAAGATATGATCGTTACCTTTTCGCCGTAAAAAACCGACACGATCAAAGTATTCCATCAATTGCACCGTCAGTTTACGCCCGAAGTTCAAACGGTCACGCACTTCGTTTACCGAAGCTTTGCCTTCTTGTTCAGCGATTTGTTTAATCAAACGCGCATAAGCGTAAACCGTTTCCGTCAAGAAAAAACGATCTTTTACAATCGGCGTAAGATAGCCAAGTTTTCCCGCTTTATACATAAAATTACGCATCACGGCTTCATCCATCGCTAACGCATTCGCCATATCACGTACCCAAATGGCTTGCCCATCAGCTTTTTCAAATTCATTTAACACATCCGCCCAGCGCGCTTGTTCTTCGCTGCTAAACTGAATTTTATGTTCGGGTAAATGCAGCCAACCGCGCGTTTGCTGCAAGCTGCCATTATCTAGCATGTCATCAATAAAATGATTAATCAGCTTTTCCGGTTGATTCAGCGCCGCCATACGATAAAGCCGCGCTTTACTAACGCCGAGTTGATCATTGTGCTGCGCGTGATAAAGGGAAAGTGCAGTGACAATTTGCTGCGTTTTTTCTTGCACATAATCAGCGCTAAAACACCAGTCTTGATACCGAACAGCACCGCATTGAAAGAGCATCTCGTCCAGTTGCACGGCATTTAGTTGTTCCAACCACATTAATTGACGTGCCGCGACGGCATTATGTTGCAAACTCAGCGCAAGGCGTTGCGAGGCGTTTTGTGCCATGGCTAAATGGCCGAGGAAGGTTAAACGCGCTTCGGTGCGTTTATGGCGTTTCGGTGAATTAATTTCCAGCACGCGTGCGCCGGCAATTAAACTTTTTGCATCGCCGCTGCGCAAAATGAGTCTATCATCGAACGCGAGGAACAACGGCGAATCCAACATTATTTCCGCTAAAGTGCGGTCGTTCTTCGCCACATTTTTGCCTTTGAGCAAAGTTAGTTTGCCTGTCGTGCGAGCGGCGCCGTGATAAACGTGTACAGGCTGGCTTTCGTTCAATGCGGTCTCCGCCCAAATTTCCACAGTGAGACGATCTGTCGGCGGTAGCGGTTCCTCTTGCAATAACCAATCACCGCGTGTTATCGGTGTACGAGCCAGATCCGCATTCAAATTTAACGCTAAACGTTGTCCGGCCAACCCTTGTTCACTAGGCGTGTTTTGCGCATGAATGGCTTTCACACGCACTTTTTGCCCCGAAAAAAGATAAAGCTCATCATCCACGCTCACCGCGCCTGCGAATGCGGTGCCGGTAACCACCGCGCCCGCCCCTTTCACACTAAATACACGATCGATGGCGTAACGAAACGGTTTATTCGTATCAGCCAATTCCGGCAGCATCTGCAAATAATCACGCAATTCGGCAATGCCTTGACCGGTTTCGGCCGAGGTCACAAAATAATTTGCCTTGCGTAAAAAATCATAATTTTGTTTGATTTGCTGAATTAATGCATCGATTTGTTGCGAGTTTGCACGATCTGCTTTGGTAAGCACCACCATGATTTCGTGGAATTGTAACTGACGCAAAATCGCCAAATGTTCCTTAGTTTGCGCCGCAATGCCCTCGTCCGCCGCCACAATTAACATTGCGTAATGCACACCGCCCAGACCTGCCAACATATTCGATAAAAATTTTTCGTGTCCCGGCACGTCAATAAAACCGAGCACTTTTTCTGTCAATGGAAGATAGGCATAACCTAGATCAATGGTCATACCGCGCTTTTTTTCTTCCGGCAAATGCGCCGTACTGGTGCCTGTGAGCGCTTTTAACAGCGCGGTTTTACCGTGATCGACATGGCCTGAAGTGACAATAATCATAGTTCGTCTACCGTATTCAAAAGAGTTTCAATATCCGCCACGCTGCGCAAATCCAGCCACAGTTTGCCGTTTTCCATACGTCCGATAATCGGTTGGGAAAGCTGTTTAAAACGTGTAGAAAGTGCGCTCAATTTTTGTGGCGTTTTTTCAGAAAGCGTCACCGCGACAGAAGGAATGCGTTCCATCGGCTGCGAGCCGCTGCCGATTTGCGCCAAACTATCTTCAATTTGAAGCTGAAAATCTGCATTTAAACGGGATTCCAAGCGGGCTTTTAAGCGTTCGGCATCGGCACGCAATTGTTCGACAGATTTTGTCAGCAAACGCAAAGTCGGCAAGCGTTCACTAAGTTTTTCCGGATTCAAATATAAGCGTAAAGTAGCTTCCAACCCTGCTAAAATCACTTTGTCGCAACGCAACACGCGTTTTAGCGGATGAGCTTGCAATCGCTCTATCCAAGCTTTTTTGCCAACAATAATGCCCGCCTGCACACCACCGAGCAATTTATCGCCCGAGAATGACACCAAATCCACGCCCTGCGCCACTTTTTCTTGCACCGTCGGTTCTTTCAGCAAACCGTATCGACTCAAATCCATCAACGCGCCACTACCTAAATCGGTTATGACCGGCACATTCATTTCCCGCCCGAGTTCCGCCAACTCCGCTTCGGAAACTGCTGAGGTAAAACCGCAAATTTGATAGTTACTGCTGTGAACTTTCATCAAAAAGGCGGTATTTTCATTAATTGCGTTGCGATAATCTTTCAAATGTGTGCGATTGGTGGTACCTACTTCCACTAGCCGGCAACCGGCTTGTGCCATAATGTCCGGAATGCGGAATGCACCGCCAATTTCAATCAGTTCGCCGCGCGAAATAATCACTTCTTTACCTTGCGCAAAAGTCGCCAGCATCAATAACACTGCCGCTGCATTATTATTCACTACGCAAGCAGCTTGTGCACCGGTTAAACGGCATAGCAATTCGCTGATGTGGTTATCGCGGTGACTGCGTCTCCCCTCATCCAAATCATATTCCAACGCTACGTTTTGTCGCATTGCGGCAAGCGCTGCCTGTTGTGACTCTTCCGACCAAAGAGCGCGACCGAGATTAGTGTGCAAAACCGTGCCGGTAAGATTATGCACGGCTTTGATTTGTACTTGATTTTGTTGCTGCAAATATTGTTGAAGTGCGGCAAAAGTGCGCTCAAGATCCAAGAAATTTGTTGGTAATTGTTGATGTTGCTGAATAAATTGACGGGCTTGCACTAATAATGTGCGACAAGCCAGCACCACAGCGCTATGCCCGAATTCACTAATGAGTTGTTCGCCTTGCGGCATTTTGAGAAGTTTATCAACGGAAGGCAATTGTTGAAAAAGTGCGGTCATCTTGAGGCTCGTTTAAAAGACATTAAAATTTAAAAAACATTGAAATTTGAAAGGCATTGAAATCTGAAAGACATTGAAATGCCCCGTAATTTACGCTAAAGTAACCGCAATTTCAACCGCGGAAGGGCGTCATCTCCGGTGAGGTGGCAGGACTTCAAATCCTGTTGGGGACGCCAGCGTTCCCGGGTGGGTTCGACTCCCATTCCCTTCCGCCAATTATCAAGTGCTTTATCAAAAGTTTCTTTCGGCCTAAAAAAGCGGCGCGTTGTCCCCCAAAATCCACACCACCAAAACAGAAAACAACGTTACCTCTCAAAATAGCACCGCATTGAGCGCTTTCAATGCGGTGCTATTTGGCGATCTCAATTTACAAATTCGCTGAATTCCAATTCGTAATCATCACCGTCTCGGCTGTATTTGATATAGCGCGGGAATTGCTCACCGGCAAATTTTTTCACCATAATATCTTTGTTACCGGTTTTGAACGTGTAGGTAATTTCCGTGACGGTTTGCTTGCGGTACGTCGTCTGCTTTTCGCTTTTATTCAAGCGCACGTTTTCCATCGGATACAGTTTTTTGCCGTTAGTAATTTGGAAGCTATTCGGTAACTTGTCGTAGTAACTTAATTGAAACGCCATGGTGAATAAATCAAAGGTCGGTAATGTTAATGGCTCGCTTTCCAGACCGTTTTTCACTTTGCCGTATTCGATGGTGGTCGGTGAAATTTTGGATACTGCATAAGGTTTGCCGTTGCGAACATCTTGATAACTCACCATTTTAAATTGATTTTCAGTTTGTGAACCGCGTGACGAAAATACGATATTGTAAAGCGGAATATTGATTTTTGCGTTGATAAAATATTGTACGCCGTCCGCATTGAAATGTACGTAAGCGGGCATTAAGTAGTTTGAACTGTATTTGATGCTGTAATCAACAACAGAATGTGCGGTCGGGATGTAGGCAACACAGAGGGCAAAAAGGAGTTTGATAAATTTCATTGATTATCCTTAAATTAAAAAGTCGCCTTTTAGAGCGACGTTCAAGTCAAAAGTTTCCCATGAAAAAACCATCTTGTCGGGGAACAAGATGGTTTTTTCTATTCGTTTAGTGAGGTATTACAAAACCGCACCGGCCATTAAGAAACCAAAGAACACGGATAAAGCGATGGCAATCACCCCCGGAACCAAGAACGGATGGTTAAATACGTATTTTCCGATACGGGTGGAACCGGTGTCATCCATTTCTACCGCAGCAATTAAAGTCGGATAAGTCGGTAAAATGAACAATGCAGAAACCGCCGCAAAGGCTGCAATCGCGGCCTCAGGAGAAACGCCTAATAACAATGCGGTCGGATATAACGCTTTGGCGGTTGCCGCTTGAGAGTAAAGTAAGGTACTTGCGAAGAACAAGATAACCGCTAAGCTCCAAGGATATTGTTGTAAGAATTCAGCAGATACCGCTTTGATTTGATCAATGTGACCTTCCACAAAAGTATTACCTAACCATGCTACGCCCAATACGCAAATAACCGCAGACATACCGGATTTAAAGGTGGCCGCATTGGTAATGTTAGCAGTATCTACTTTACATGCCATTGTGATGATTGCCGCGGTGGCTAACATGAAAGAGATGATGGCGTTATCGCGAGAAAGAATCGGATTTTCGATTAAACCCACAGTTTTACTAATTGCCGTCGCATAAAGCATCACCACCAAAATCGCGAATACGAAAATCATTACCGAGCGCTTCGCGTAAGGTTTAATGTCGATTTGCATTTCGCCGCGCATAGTGATTAAGCCTTTGGCTAAACGTTCTTGGTAAACTTCGTCAACTTTTAAGTCTTTGCCTAAGAAGTTACAAATCACCGCAGTAACCATACAAGCCGCATAAGTGGTCGGGATCCAAATGCCTAACAATTGTAGGTAGCTTAACCCGAAGTTTTTCTCAAGTTCCGCCGAAAGGAAAACTACCGCCGCGGAAATCGGTGATGCGGTAATCGCAATTTGTGAAGCGATAACAGCAATGGAAAGCGGACGGGAAGGACGAATACCTTGTTCTTTCGCCACTTCCGCAATCACCGGTAAAGTTGAAAATGCAGTGTGACCAGTACCGGCCAATACAGTCATAAAATAAGTCACAGTTGGTGCGAGGAACGTAATGTATTTCGGATTTTTACGTAAAATTTTCTCGGCTAATTTTACTAAGAAATCCATACCGCCCGCCACTTGCATCGCGGCAATCGCCATGATTACGGACATAATCACGGAAATCACGTCAAACGGAATCGCCCCCGGTTTTAAACCGAGGAGGGAAAGCGCCACAACGCCCATACCGCCCATAAAACCGATACCGATACCGCCTAATCTGGCGCCAAGGTAAATAAAAAGCAGGACGACTAAAAGTTGAACCCAAATCATAATTTTCTCCAGTTATTATCAAATGTTAAATCGTGGCCATACTAGCAATAAAAAATTTGCAATTCTATAACCTAGATCAATAAATATCCGCGAAATAATCTGTGTTATCGTTAAAATTATGATTGATTGCACTTACGGGATAAAATGCGCTTCCCACAAGATTCTATAACGGTTTTCAAGGCCCCAATGCGGTGCTCACAGAGGATCTCGCCGAGGCGTTGGAGGAAAAGTCGTTTTCTTCTTTATTCATCTCATTACCCATAAGAATTTTTTTGAAAGATAGCTCAAGTACGGTTATACTTAAGCCTTCTTTCAGCCGAACATTAATCAACTTAAATTATTGAGACGACAATGCAAGAATTTCTGCCAGACGCAATCGAATTTGCACATAAACACACCCTACTGACTGTTTCTTGGGTTGCGATTTTCGCCATGGTAATTTACGCCTATTTCAAATCCGCCACCGAAAAATTCAAAACCGTTCAATATTCCGAAGCAATTCGTTTAATTAATAACGAAGACGCCTTGGTGGTGGATTTGCGTACATTGGACGAATTCCAACGCGGTCATATTATTAATAGCATCAACCTACTTCCGAGCGACATCAAAAACACCAACCTCGGAAAAATCGAGCAACACAAAGAAAAAGCATTAATTTTAGTGGATGCGAACGGCGTGAACGCATCGACGTCCGCCGCGTTATTAAGTAAACAAGGATTTAACAAAGTTTACGTATTAAAAGAAGGTATCTCGGCTTGGACAGGCGCAAATTTACCGATCGTTAAAAAACATAAATAAGGATTAACACTATGTCACAACAAAACCCACAACCTGAAGTCGCCGCCGAAGAATCCCAAGCGGTATTTCAAATTCAACGTATTTACGTGAAAGATGTGTCTTTCGAAGCGCCGAATCTTCCGCATATTTTCCACCAAGAATGGAAACCTAAATTGGGCTTTGATTTAAACACCGAAACCGTACAATTAGGCGATGATTTATATGAAGTCACCTTACACGTCACCGTGGAAACCACCATGGAAGAATCCGGTGACCTCGCTTTCATTTGTGAAATCAAACAAGCGGGCGTGTTCACCATCAGCGGCTTGGAAGATGTACAAATGGCACATTGCCTAACCTCGCAGTGTCCAAACATACTGTTCCCTTACGCACGCGAATTAGTGTCGAGTTTAGTAAATCGCGGAACCTTCCCGGCATTAAATCTTTCCCCGGTAAACTTTGATGCGCTATTCATTGAGTATATGACTCGCCAGCAAGAAGCTGAAAACGCGCCTGCCGAAGAAACGAAAGAAATGCAACATTAATTCTCGACAAACTGGGCAGATCTTTGATCTGCCCTTTATTTTTGAGGAAAAATCATGCCAATTCAATCTCCCGTCACCATCCTTGGCGCGGGCTCCTACGGCACCGCATTGGCGATATCTTTTTCACGTAACGGTTCGCCTGCTTATCTATGGGGACATAATCCGGCACACATCGAACAAATGCGGGCGGAAAAACAAAATCGCCGTTTTCTACCGGATATTCCGTTTCCCGACGAATTACACCTTGAAAGCGATCTGGCGCAAGCGCTAAACCGTTCTCAAGATATTTTAATCGTCGTACCAAGCCACGCGTTTAATGAAATTCTTGAGAAAATTAGACCACATCTACAGCCGCATCATCGTTTAATTTGGGCAACCAAAGGCTTAGAGCGTGACAGCGGACGATTACTGCAAACGGTGGTGGAAGAACGGCTCGGTACGCAATATCCGCTAGCCGTGCTTTCCGGCCCGACTTTTGCCAAAGAACTGGCACAGGGTTTGCCAACTGCGATTACTTTAGCATCTAACAATGCGTCGTTCGCACTGGAATTTCAAGCGCGCATTCACTGCAGTAAGCATTTCCGCGTGTATGTGAACCAAGATATGATCGGCGTGCAACTCGGCGGCGCTATTAAAAACGTAATTGCGATCGGCGCCGGTATTTCCGATGGCATAGGCTTTGGTGCCAATGCGCGCACCGCATTGATTACGCGCGGCATCGCAGAAATCACTCGCTTGGGCGTGTCGCTCGGCGCAAATCCGAATACCTTTATGGGAATGTCCGGCTTGGGCGATTTGGTATTGACTTGCACCGACAACCAATCGCGTAACCGTCGTTTCGGCTTAATGTTGGGCAAAGGATTGGATACGCAAACAGCGATGTCAAACATCGGGCAAGTTGTCGAGGGCTTTTACAATACCAAAGAAGCCTATTTACTGGCACAACGGCAAGGTGTCGAAATGCCAATTACGGAGCAAATTTATCAAATGCTCTTTTGTGGCAAAAACGCACAAGAGGTCGCATTAAGTTTGCTTGGACGCGAACGTAAAGGCGAATAAGGAGAAAAAATGACGTTAGAAGTATGGCGACATATTCGTCAAGAAGCAAAAGCATTAGCTGAGTGTGAGCCGATGCTCGCCAGCTTTTTTCACTCGACTATTTTAAAACATCAAAATCTTGGTAGCGCTTTAAGTTATTTGCTCGCCAACAAACTTGCCAATCCGATTATGCCGGCGATTTCTTTACGTGAGATTATCGAGGAAGCCTATAGCGCCGATCCGAAAATTATCGATTGCGCCGCCTATGATATTCGCGCGGTGCGCCAGCGTGACCCGGCGGTGGAATTGTGGTCAACACCGTTATTGTATTTAAAAGGTTTTCATGCGATTCAAAGCTATCGCATCACCCATTATTTATGGCAACAAAATCGAAAAGCCCTTGCCCTTTATTTGCAAAATCAAATTTCTGTTGCTTTTGATGTGGACATTCATCCCGCCGCTAAAATCGGCCACGGCATTATGTTCGATCACGCCACCGGTATCGTGGTAGGCGAAACCTCGGTAATTGAAAATGATGTATCAATTTTACAAGGTGTCACCTTGGGCGGTACCGGCAAAGAATCCGGCGATCGTCATCCAAAAGTACGTGAAGGCGTGATGATTGGCGCCGGTGCTAAAATTCTTGGCAATATCGAAGTGGGCAAATACGCCAAAATTGGCGCCAATTCCGTAGTACTCCAATCGGTTCTCGAACACGCCACCGCTGCCGGTGTCCCCGCCCGTGTTGTAGGACAAGACAAAGGCGCCAAACCGGCATTCGATATGAATCAATATTTTATTGATGATGGAATAAATTTAAATATCTAAGGAAATAAAATGCTCAACAAAGACACCCGACTCTGCATCTCTCTGTCCGGTCGTCCCGGTAATTTCGGCACGCGATTTCATAACTATCTTTACCAAAAACTCGGCTTAAATTTTATTTATAAAGCTTTCACTACCGACGATATCGAACATGCAGTGAAAGGCGTGCGGGCGTTAGGGATTCGTGGTTGTGCCGTGTCCATGCCGTTCAAAGAAAGTTGCATGCCGTTTTTAGACGAAATCTCCGCCTCCGCCCAAGCTATCGAATCCGTCAACACCATCGTCAACGACAACGGATTTTTACGCGCCTATAATACTGATTACATCGCCATCGTTAAACTTATTGAAAAATATCAACTCGATCAAAACGCTTCTGTAATCATACAAGGCAGCGGCGGCATGGCAAAGGCGGTAGCGGCGGCATTTAAAAATTCCGGTTTTGAGAACATCAAAATCTTCGCCCGCAATGAAAAAACCGGCAAACACTTGAGCGCGCTTTACAGCTACGATTACATCAACACCCTCGTCAATCAAACCGCCGATATTCTGATTAACGTTACACCAATCGGCATGCAGGGTGGCAAAGATGAATTTGAACTTGCTTTCCCCGAAGCCATGATCCGCCAAGCGAAAACCGCTTTCGACGTGGTTGCCCTGCCCGCTGACACCCCACTGATTAAAACCGCCCGAGCCTTAGGAAAACAAACGATCTCCGGTGCGGAAGTTATCGTCTTACAAGCGGTCGAACAATTCGAACTTTACACCGGCAAAAGACCAACTGAAGAACTCATTGCTGAAGCCGCGGAATATGCGAGAAACAATGCATAACGTGCGGTGAATTTTGAGCCTGTTTTGAGCTTACGATAGCGCGGGTGAAAATTAGCGGCGATTTTTACTGCAATCGTAAGCCACAGCGTTTTTCGGATAATCGTAGCCTGTTTTCACTTGTCGGTAATCCACTCGGCTACATTTCTTCAATATAGGATCATCTTGTTCGACTACTTGAATAACGATGGGAAAGTCGATTCTTTTATCGTATGAAGACATCGGGCCGAAAGGTCCCCACAACGGCACAGAGGATTCCACGATAACCGCGCCGTCTAATAAAAAGCCGACGCCTTTCAAATCAGTTGCGTTGAAATTACCGTCATGCGTAAATCGACACGGGTCATTTCTGGTTTGGTATCCATGCCCCTTTGTTGAGCTAAGGATGAAGCAATTAAAAACACGATCTCCATCAATTTCCCAATAATAAGGTTGCCCCTTAACAGCCACATAAGGTTCGGGAAGTGGGTGGCGCGGACTTTCACAGGCGGTTGCCAGAATGCAACAAAAGCAAGATAGGAGTATTTTTACAGTTTTCATAAGCTATTAAATTTTTCGATAAAGCCAGATATTAAGCGTTTTTAAACGGTTAAGAACGCCTTTTCCCGAAATTATATCGCAGTTGCAAATGTTGAAATTACCCCTGCAAAATAGCACCGCATTGGAGCCACTTTCAATGCGGTGCTATCGTTTATGCTTAATTTAAACGGTTTGTGCATTTGCTACATAATTTCGTCTTTTCAATTATGAGAGCAATTTTCTCGCCGCCTCGACCACTACGGAAACCGCTTTTTCTTCCGTCTCTTTCATCGTCGATTCATTCGGTATTTCTTGTTGAGTGCGATTGACAATCACGCCCGCCACCATGCCCGCACGCAAACCGAGCGCATTACACATTGTGAACAACGTCGCCGATTCCATTTCGTAGTTCATCACATTCAGTTCTTGCCATTGTTTAAGTAGGCCTTGGTAATCGCGATAAACTTTGCCGCTATAAGTATCGTAACGTTCTTGGCCCGGATAGAAAGTATCGGAAGACGCCGTAATACCGACAAAAGGCTTGAGCCCCTTTTCCAGCACCGCATTGAACAGCGCCGTAGTGCATTCAAAATTCGCCACCGCCGGATATTCGATTGGCGCAAAATGGCGACTCGCGCCATCTAAACGTACCGCCCCGGTGGTAATCAAAATATCGCCCACATTAATATGCGGCTGAATCGCACCGGTGGTACCAATACGCAAGAACGTACGCACGCCAAGTTGCGCCAACTCTTCCACGCAAATAGAAGTGGACGGCCCGCCGATACCGGTGGAACACACTACGACCGCCTGTCCGTTCAAATACCCCAGCCAAGAGGTAAATTCACGCGTGCTGGTAAGGAATTCGGGATTATCAAGTCGTTTCGCGATGCGTTCGCTACGCGCCGGATCGCCGGGCACAATAGCGAGTGTGGCACCTTTGAGTTGAGATTTGGTGAGATTAAGGTGGAATACATCTGACATAGTCGTCTCCCTATTGTCGTTTTGTTTGAGATTGTAGCCTTTTCTTTTGCTCACACAAAAGAAAGTAGCAAAGGAAAGCGCCTCCGACTAAACCGCCGCTCCTTTTTTGCGTTTAGGTGAACCTCTGATTTAGCACCGCATTGGAGCCTTATCCGACAAGGGTTCAATGCGGTGCCGAAAGGCACGCTTAAATCACGCGCCGGTAAATCTACTGTGTAAATTGCCCGAACGAGAATGAAATTTTTAGAACAACAATGCCGTCGGACGAAACCCAATGAAGCGATGCCTACTTTTTCAGGGCGCCTAAAATTCCCCGCATAATCTGCTTTGTGACCTCATTACGAATGTTGCGCCCTACCGATTTTGCCACGCTGTTCACTATTTGTTCCGTAGGGCTAAGTTTTTCGCCACGTTTTTGCGGGCCGAAAAGTATACGGCTGAGGCTGCCGAAAAGACCGTTGTCTTCTTGCGCCTGTTTTTGTTGCTCGGCAGTTAAATCCGCCTGTGTGTTTAACACTTCAAATGCCGATTCGTTATCCACATAATCTTTATAGAACGCGTACAACTCGTCGTCTTTCACCCAAGCGGCGCGCTGTTCGACGCTAATCGGCGCCAATTGGCTTTTTGGTGGAAAAATAGAGGCAATTTCTACCGGTGTCGGCATGCCTTTTTCATCTAAGAAAGAAACCAGCGCCTGCCCCACGCCAAGGGTGGAGATGGCTTCCACCACATTCACTTTAGGATTAGAACGGAACGTATCCGCCGCGGATTTCACCGCTTTTTGATCGCGCGGCGTAAAAGCGCGTAAGGCGTGCTGCACGCGGTTGCCAAGCTGACCGAGCACGGTATCCGGCAAATCCAGCGGATTTTGCGTGACGAAATAAATGCCCACGCCTTTGGAACGAATTAAGCGCACAACCTGTTCCACTTTATCTACCAATACGCTTGGCGCACCGTCAAACAGCAAATGGGCTTCATCGAAGAACATCACGAATTTCGGTTTGTCGGGATCGCCTACTTCCGGTAATTGCTCGAACAATTCCGCCATTAGCCACAGCAAGAACGCGCTGTACATGCGCGGAGAGTTAATCAATTTTTCCGAATTAAGCACGTTAATTACGCCGCGCCCGTCTCGGGTTTGCAGCCAGTCTTCCAAATTCAGTGCCGGTTCACCGAATAAATTTGCCGCACCTTCATTTTCCAGCGTTAATAAAGCGCGTTGAATGGCTCCCACGCTGGCGGCAGACACATTGCCGTATTCCACTTGGAAGGTTTTGGCGTTTTCCGCCACATACTTCAACATGGCGCGCAAATCTTTTAAGTCAATAAGCAATAAACCTTTGTCATCAGCCACACGGAACACCAGATTGAGCAAGCCTTCTTGAGTGGCGTTTAAATTTAATAAACGGGAAAGTAACAACGGCCCCATTTCGGAAATGGTGGTGCGTAGCGGAATGCCGGTTTCGCCGAATACATCCCAGAACGATACGGGATAACCGCTTAAATAGCTTTCGCCACCTAAATTGAATTGTTCGATGCGTTCGGCGATTTTACCTTGCATGCTACCCGGTCGTACCAAGCCGGAAAGGTCGCCTTTCACATCCACTAAAAATACCGGTACGCCGTCATCACTGAAAGCTTCCGCCATTTTACGTAAGGTGACGGTTTTACCGGTGCCGGTGGCACCGGCGATTAAGCCGTGACGGTTAGCCATTTTGGCGGTAATGCCGAGCGTGTGCCCCAGTTCGTTACGGGCAAGATCGTATTGCATAAATGTTCCTTGCTATTTGTGTTTTTTGGCGTAAGGAATAATAAGGAAAAAACCAATTACGGTCAAAAATAAGAGGTTTTCGGGTATAATTCCTCGTGTTTTATTAGGAGTTTGAAATGTCGAAAGCAAAAATTTTGATGATAAAAATTGGGGAAGTCGAACAACTCACTTTTGCGGACGGTTCGATGTATGAAAGTGCGATTCGCAAACGGCCGGTCAATGCGGTGCTGATCCATGAGTGTGGCGCGGTCGGCAATGATGTGGGCTTAAAAAAGCACCACGGCGGGCCCGACAAAGCGCTATTTTTTATGTCTGATGTATCTTTTCCCGCATTAAACGAATTGCTTGACGAAAATTTTACTTACCACGGCACGGCAATTTACGGAGAAAATTTTGTGGTGTCGGGCTTTGACGAGGATTCCGTGTGCGTGGGCGATCGCTTTAAAATCGGTTCGGCCGTATTGGAAGTGTCGCAACCGCGTAAGCCTTGTGAGCGCTTATCGAAAAATACCGAAAATGAAAACACTCAAAAAATCGTGCATCAGTCCGGTTGGACGGGTTGGTATGTGCGTGTAATTGAAACGGGCGAAATCACGAAAGGCGACGAAATGATTTTGCAATGTCGTCCTTATCCGCAATTGACCATTCGTCATTTGAATCGCTTATTGTCAGGCAAACCGACTACGGAAGAATTGGAACAAGCCCTTGCCGTCGAGGAATTGGCGCCGGCATTTAAACGCTCGTTAAATTCACAATTAAGCAAAATTCAGGAAATTAAAAATGCGGCCTAATTCGAGCGAATTTTTTAGCTCCCTTTGCCCTTGTCAATCAGGCAAGGATTACCGCACTTGTTGTGGCTTATTTCATACGCATCAAGCACAACCTACAACCGGCGAGCAACTGATGCGCTCCCGTTATTGCGCCTACGCGCTGAAAAATATTTCTTATATTGTAGAAACTACCGTACCCGCCCAACAAACTTTGCTCGACATTGCGGCGTTGCAAAATTGGGCGGAGACGACACAATGGCTCGGCCTACAAATTTTGCGCACGGAAGCCTTAACAAAAAATCATTGCACAGTGGAATTTAACGCTCTTTTTAAGGGAGTTAAAGGAGGAAAAGAGGGCGAACAATCGCATCATGAACGTTCGATTTTTGTGAATATGAATGAACGTTGGTACTTTGTGGATCCCACCGTAATGCTGCCGACGATGAAACAACCTTGCATTTGCGGTTCTAGTAAAAAATTCAAACATTGTTGCGGGGCATGGTTATGAAATTAAGTTCGTTTTTACAACGTTTTTACTTGCGCTTCAAACAAAACAAACTCTCGCAAGCCGCCGGTGCGCTTACTTACAGCACCATGTTGGCCATTGTGCCATTGATTATGGTGGTATTTTCTATTTTTTCTGCCTTTCCGGTGTTTAACGAAGTGACCGATGCACTGAAAGAATTTATTTTCGCCAATTTTGCACCTTCCGCCGGCGATGTGGTCGGGCGATATATCGATGAATTTGTGAACAATTCTAAAAAAATGAGTGCGGTGGGTATCGTGAGTCTCATCGCTGTGGCATTAATGTTGATGAATTCTATCGATCGTACGCTCAATGGCATTTGGCAAGGCACCGACAGCCGCCCGATTTTTACCTCATTTGCCATTTACTGGCTGATTTTAACCCTTGGCCCTTTGCTTATCGGTGCCAGCATTGCGGCGAGCGCGTATGTGAAGGCGATGCTTACAAGCGCCGAACATTTATCCTTCGGCCTGAAGTTGCTCGGTTTGGTGCCGTTTTTATCTACTTGGTTTATTTTCACCGTGATTTATATGGTGGTGCCGAATAAAAAAGTCAGCATCAAACATTCCGCAGCCGGCGCCTTGATTGCAGCGCTGTTTTTCACTTTAGGCAAACAGGCGTTTGCTTGGTATATCGCGACGTTTCCGTCCTATCAATTGATTTACGGCGCCATGGCGACCTTACCAATTATGTTGTTATGGATTCAACTAAGCTGGATGTTCGTGTTGCTCGGCGCACAACTGGCGGCTGTACTGGCGGAAACGAAACCGGGAAAAATACACTTGGAAAATCAAACGAATAGAGAAACAATATGATTGCATTAATTCAGCGCGTAACCCAAGCCAAAGTGGAAATTGACGGTGAAATCGTCGGACAAATCGGCAAAGGCTTGTTGGTATTACTCGGTGTAGAAAAAGAAGATGATTATACAAAAGCGGATAAATTAGCGGAAAAAGTATTGAATTACCGTATTTTCGGCGATGAACACAATAAGATGAATCTTAATGTACAACAAGCGGGTGGTGAATTACTGGTCGTATCCCAATTTACTCTGGCCGCCGATACGCAAAAAGGCTTGCGCCCGAGCTTTTCAAAAGGCGCTGCACCGGCTCTTGCCAACGAATTATACGACTACTTTTCGCAACGATGCGCAAAAAAAATTCGCGTGGCGAACGGCCGTTTCGCCGCTGATATGCAAGTCAGTCTGACCAACGACGGCCAGGTGACATTCTGGTTAACGTCGTAACGATATAACGGCGCTATCGTTCAAGTCGCTTTTCAGCACCGCATTGGAAGCGCACCGAAAGGTATTCGGCGACGAGAAATGCATTTTCGTCTCAAACAATCGAATGCGGTGCCGTACGGTCAGACCGTAAACAACCAGAATGAAATCTGTGATAAAAAAACAACGAAAACGGCTGCTTTACTTGCGCAATTTAATTAATTCAACGGCGTGGTCGGCGCCTTTGGTTAAAATCAAATCGGCACGTTCGCGCGTCGGCAAGATATTTTCGCGCAAATTCAGGCCGTTAATGTTTTCCCAAATACTAGCGGCTGTAGCAATCGCTTCTTGTTCAGACAGTTTGGCGTAATGTTTGAAGTAGGAATTTGGATCGCTAAAGGCGCTTTGGCGAAATTTCAAGAAGCGTTTGATATACCATTCTTTTAACAACACCTCTTGCGCATCCACATAAATGGAAAAATCCACAAAATCGGAAACAAAGGTTTGATTGCTGTTATTACCCGCGGTTTGTAACACATTCAGCCCCTCTAGAATCAGAATATCGGGCTGCTTGATCTCGGTAAATTCGTGCGGAACAATATCGTAGGTTAAATGGGAATAAATCGGCGCTTGCACTTTTTCTTTGCCGGATTTGATTTCAGCCAAAAAGCGAATTAATTTTGCCGTGTCATAAGAAACAGGGAAACCTTTTTTGTGCAGTAAATTATCTTGCTTAAGTTTTTGCAACGGATGGAGGAAACCGTCGGTGGTAATAAGATCGACTTTTCGTTCATTCGGCCAATGCGAGAGCAACGATTGCAAAATCCTCGCCGAAGTGCTTTTACCTACCGCAACACTGCCGGCGATGCCAATAATATAAGGGACTTTCGGATTTTGTACGCCAAGAAAACGATTGAGTACCGTTTGGCGGCGGAGGTTTTCTTCAATGTAATAATTAATCAAACGAGTGAGAGGTAAATAGATTGTGCTCACTTCATTTAGCGAGAGCGCTTCGTTAAAGCCTAATAAAGGCTTGAGATCTTGTTCGGTGAGTTTTAACGGCACCGATTTTCTTAAGTCCGCCCATTGTTCACGGCTAAAGCTTAAAAATGGAGTGAGTTGGTTTGAGAATACCACGTTTGATTAGGTGAATTACTGAAAATCGTTGGGGGAAAAATATACCTTATAAAGGGCAGCCGTGCATTGTTTTTCTTAATATTTGTCGAAAATAACAACCCAAAAATAATGATTTTGCTTGTAAATTAGGCGAATAACGAAAAAAACAGTTTTTTTTAGAAAAAAGACTTGTCAGCTAAACTTTTTTACATATAATACGCCTCACTTATTTACGACGCCGACTTAGCTCAGTAGGTAGAGCAACTGACTTGTAATCAGTAGGTCATCA
>NZ_DBHLAM010000053.1:0-45933 GCF_057314195.1 Rodentibacter sp.
TGCGCTTTAACGAAGTAGAAGAAAACGATCGTTTAGAATGGTTAATCCGTAAAGACGGTTGTATGCACTGTCAAGAACCAGGCTGTTTAAAAGCTTGTCCGGCACCGGGTGCAATCATTCAATATAAAAACGGCATTGTGGATTTCCAATCCGACAAATGTATCGGTTGCGGTTACTGTATCGCTGGTTGTCCGTTCAACATTCCACGTATGAACCCTGAAGACAACCGTGTATACAAATGTACCCTTTGTGTGGATCGTGTTTCTGTTGGTCAAGAACCGGCTTGCGTAAAAACCTGTCCAACGGGTGCAATTCGTTTTGGCTCTAAAGAAGAAATGAAAATCTACGCAGAAAAACGCGTGGCTGACTTAAAATCACGTGGTTACAAGAATGCTGGTATCTATGACCCAGAAGGCGTAGGCGGTACACACGTAATGTATGTATTACACCATGCAGATAAACCAGAACTTTACAACGGACTTCCGAAAGACCCGCAAATTGATATTAGCGTGACATTATGGAAAGACGTTCTCAAACCGGTTGCTGCGGTTGCCATGGGCGGTTTGGCATTAGCCGAAATCGGCCATTACTTAACCGTCGGCCCGAACGTGGAAGAAGATGTGGAAGATCATCACCACGAATTTGAAGACGAAGATAAACATGCCAAAAAGGGAGAACAACATGAGTAAAATTGAAATTAGCAACGATACTCGCGTTATTCGTCACAGAACGCCTGCGCGTATCAGCCACTGGTTGTTGGTGATCTGCTTCTTTATGACAATGTTCACCGGCGTGGCGTTTTTCTTCCCTGATTTTGCGTGGTTGACGGAAATTCTAGGTACGCCGCAATTGGCTCGGGCAATTCACCCGTTCACCGGAATTTTAATGTTCTTCGCCTTTATTTACCTTGCGTTATTGTATTGGGATCATAACATTCCGGAAAAAAACGATATTCGTTGGGCAAAAGGCATGCTTGAAGTATTAAAAGGCAACGAGCACGCGGTCGCGGATAACGGCAAATATAACCTCGGTCAAAAAATGCTCTTTTGGACATTAAACTTGGCCATGCTGACATTACTTGTCACCGGTATCATTATGTGGCGTCAATACTTCTCGCACTACTTCTCCATTCCGGTGCTCAGAATCGCGATTCTGCTTCACTCAGCCAGTGCATTTATGCTATTCACCGGTATTTTGGTGCATATGTACATGGCGTTCTGGGTGAAAGGTTCCATTCGCGGCATTGTAGAAGGTTGGGTTACTGTTCGTTGGGCGAAAAAACACCACCCGAAATGGTACCGTGAAGAAGTGCTCGAAGAATTGGAACAAGACCTGATCAACGAACAGGAAGGGAAAAATCTCAAGACCAAAGTTCTATTTAAAGGTTTTGGAAAATAGCCCTTTATAATGCAATAAAAGTGCGGTTAATTGACCGCACTTTTTATTATGTAACCCGAAAACGGACTTACCGAACCGTGATTAAAGAGAACATTATGAGTATCAAAATCCTCTCCGAAGCGGAGATTAAAGAACAGAAAAAAAATTCTTACGAAACCCCGGCGGTACTATTCGCCAACCCGAAAAATCTGTATCAACGTCGCGCCAAACGCTTAAGAGAATTAGCGAAAGATCATCCTCTTGCCGACTATCTTTTATTTGTAGCGGATGTGGTTGAAAGCCAACTCACAACCCTTGAAAAAAATCCTCTGCCTAAACAAAATTTAGCACATTTAAGCGGCACCGAACCGCTCAATGCCAAAAACTTCAAACGCGATACCATTTGGCGCGAATATTTAACGGAAATTCTAAGTGAAGTAAAAACAAAGGCAAACGAACAAGTTGTCGCCACAATCGACTCGTTGGAAAAAGCTTCAAGCGGCGAATTGGAAGAAATGGCAAACCATTTGCTCACACAAGAACTCAATTTAGTTGGCAGCGACAAAGCCGTGTTTATTTGGGCAGCGTTATCGCTTTATTGGCTCCAACTGGCGCAGCAAATTCCTCACCATAGCCGTCTGGAAAACACCGATAACCTGCATTATTGCCCGGTTTGCGGCTGTGCACCGGTTGCCAGTATGATTCATATCGGCTCATCACAAGGCCTGCGCTATTTGCATTGCTCCCTTTGTGAAAGTGAATGGAATTTGGTACGCGCCCAGTGCACCAACTGCAACGGCCACGATAAGCTGGAATTATGGTCGTTGAACGAAGAACTGGCGCTGATTCGCGCGGAAACTTGCGGCAGCTGCGAAAGTTATTTAAAAATGCTGTTCCAAGAAAAAGATCCGAATGTCGAAGCCGTCGCCGATGACTTGGCGTCAATTTTCTTAGATGTGGAAATGGAAGAAAAAGGCTTCGCCCGCAGCGGCTTAAATCCATTTATTTTCCCTGCACAAGAAAGTTAAAACGAAGTATCAAAATAGCACCGCATTGAAACCTAGAGCGACAAGGGAAAGCTTGCGCTGCAAGGCTTCAATGCGGTGCTATTTTAGATCTTCAGCTAATGGAAACCGTCCGAATTAGGCATGCGCCGTTCTCTTCAACTCACAAATAACACGCCATGACAACCGCGTTCTCGCGCCCGCCATCGGGTTTCGGATAGTAATTTTTGCGTATATCCACTTCGTTGAAGCCTTGTTTTTCATACAGTCGGCGAGCAATGGTATTAGATTCGCGCACTTCCAGCCAAAGGGTTTGAATGCCCTTTTTGCGCAATTCTTCCATCAATTTATTGAGTAATATTTTGCCGAAGCCTTTACCTTGACTAGCCGGTTCGACAGCAAGATTAAATAAAGTCGCTTCGTCTAATACCGTTTGGCAAACGGCAAAACCGACAATGCGGCGTGCGTCCACCAATTTTAAATTCAAATAACGTTCGCCTTGATTATTTTTAAGCATAGCGAGCGACCAAGGCACAAGATGCGCTTGCCGTTCGATTTCGTAAAGGCAGTCGAAATCGTCCGCCTCGACAGGGAAAATTTGTGGCATATTATTGAGTTTGTTGAATTTGTCGCCAAAGTTCACGTTTGGCTGCGGGAGAAGATTGAAACTGCGCAAAATCCGGTGAACGATAAATCTGCTCGGCCTTTAAACAGTAGGCTTCAATGCGGTGCTGTTTGACCTCCTCGGCGAGCAGCCAATAACGCGCGGAATGATTTAATTCGAGATGCTGAACTTGCTCGTCATTCACGCAAAGACAATCTTCTTCTTGCAATGCAAGAGCGCGCAAAATATCGGCAAACAGCGCGCTTTGACTGAAGTCTTCCTCGGCAACTACGATTAATCGAATGTGTGGCGCGACGACAACAGTCACCACACCCCGAAGCACTTCCGGGCGATGCAATTGCCATTGGCTGATGCCCATTTCGTTTAAAAGGAGATGGCGTCGGTCCATATGATTAACGCGCGATAGCATCGAACGGATAGTCGATTAAGCCTTTTACAATGGCTTTTTCTTCCGACACCGTCGGTTTCTGTTGATAAGCTTTTAAGCTACGGAACGACAAAATATTTTTATCTTTATACACCACCGCGATAAAGCGTTGAAAGTCTTTACCATCACAGGCGTAATAAGGCGTAGCGCCGTCGTTTAAAGACTGCAAGAGGCAAGCGCTTTTATTTGAATTTAAGTATTTTTCAGTTAATGCTGCTTCATGGGACATATCCTGCAAATAAAAGGTTTCGCTTAACAATGACTTGCGATTAGTGCGATCCTGACTCACCGCCAAACTAATAAAACGCGGATCTTCACCTCTCACTGCTTGAGTTTGTTTGTAATATTTTTCGCCATTGAACAGAATTTCTCCGCCATTTTTTTTCACGCGTTCATATTGCGCGTCTAATTTTGCCTGTTCAGCTGTCACTTCGCCGGCGGACGGCGTTTGCCACTTACCTTGCAATTGTTCGATTAATTGGCAACCGGAAAGCAAGCTTGCCAGCGCCACAGCTAAGAAAATTTTTTGCATAAAAACGTCCTCTCAAGAAAAGTAGCAAAAGCCATGAAATCATTTTTTATCATCGCTATCTTTGCTAAAATAGCGATAATTTTAACCAATAAGCTACAGGAATTCAAAGCGTGATTTCTCTCGAAAGCGAAGTTTTACAACGCCACCTTCCCCTTTTTCGCGGTAAATCCGTTTTGTTTGCCGGCGGAATTAACGACCAATTTCCTTCTCAAATAGCACCGCATTGCACCGCCGTCAGTATTTGGAGCTGCTATTTCGACTATGCGCGCCACGCCGATGCCGTCGATTTCGGCGTCGAATTTGAAGGTGAGGCGGATCTCATCATTTATTACTGGACAAAAAACAAGCAAGAAGTACAGTTCCAACTGATGCAACTGCTGGCTCGGGCAAAAGAGGCGCAAGAAATGTTAATCGTCGGTGAAAATCGCAGCGGCGTGCGTTCGGTGGAAAAAATGCTCGCACCTTTCGGCAACACAGCAAAAATTGATTCGGCGCGCCGTTGTGGGCTTTATTATTTTTCCTTGCAAAAACGCCCGCAGTTTGCCCTCGCCGATTATTGGAAAAGCTATCGGCATCCGCAGTTGGATGGATTAATTGTACACAGTTTACCCGGCGTATTTAGCGCCCACGAATTGGACGTTGGCACTGCATTGTTGCTTTCAACTTTGCAGAATCGCATCAGCGGCAAAATATTGGATCTTGGATGCGGTGCCGGTGTAATCGGTGCAATGATTAAAAAACGCAATCCCGACGCGCAAATTACGATGACCGACATTCACGCCATGGCCTTGGCATCAGCGCGCAAAACCCTTGCGGAAAACCAATTGGAAGGCGATGTTTTAGCCAGCGATGTGTTCTCAAATGTTGAAGGTAAATTCGATCTGATCATTTCCAATCCGCCTTTCCATGATGGCATCAACACCGCCTATCGCACCGTACAGGAACTTATCGGTCAGGCCAAAAAGCATTTGAATCAAGGTGGTGAATTACGCATTGTGGCCAATGCATTCTTGCCTTATGCCGATTTATTGCAACACCATTTCGACGTATTCGACGTTCTGGCGCAAACGTCGAAATTTAAAGTTTATTCAGCCAAAAATTAGCAATGGCCTTTTTAATAAAGGCGTAATAAGATACGCCGTTTTTGTGACTTTTCCGTACTTCGCCAATTACTCTTAACAAACGAAATTATGCTTCCTGAACTCGGTTTTTTCTTTCTCTTACTGGCAACCTCCGGCGCTTTCTTCCTCGCTTTGCTACCGCAACTCGGCTTGTATAAAAAAAGCCCAACGCTCATCCATTCGGCCTGGTGGTTAAGTTATCTGATCGCCTTATCCGGCACCGCATCCGTTGCGCTACTCGCCTACGCTTTCGCAACGGACGATTTTACCCTTGAATACGTTGCAGCCCATTCAAATTCTCAACTTCCGCTGTTCTTCAAAGTGGCGGCGACTTGGGGTGGACATGAAGGTTCAATGTTATTTTGGTTGTTTTCCTTAGGCCTTTGGCTTGCTGCGTTTGCGTTCTTTAACCGTAAACATGACCGCACGTTTTCCGCGCAAACCTTATCTTTGCTGGGGCTAATCTGTTTCGGCTTCGCGCTATTTATCCTGTTTTACTCCAATCCGTTCGGGCGTATTTTTCCACCACCGCAAGAAGGACGTGATCTTAATCCAATGCTGCAAGACATCGGATTAATTTTCCACCCTCCGCTGCTTTACATCGGCTATGTCGGCTTTGCAGTAAATTTCGCTATGAGTTTAGCGGCATTAATTTACCCTCGTTCTGCCCGCCAAATCGCTCGTTCAATGCGGTGCTGGGTGCTGAGTGCGTGGTTATTTTTAACTCTCGGTATCGTGCTCGGCGCTTGGTGGGCTTACTACGAACTCGGTTGGGGCGGCTGGTGGTTTTGGGATCCGGTGGAAAACGCCTCGCTCATGCCGTGGTTGCTCGGATTGGCGTTATTACACAGCTTAACGGTGACGGAAAAACAAGGCGCCTTTAATTATTGGACAACCCTCTTTTCCTTGCTTGCTTTCGCCTTCAGCATACTCGGTACGTTTATCGTACGTTCGGGCGCGCTTAGTTCCGTGCATGCCTTTGCATTGGATAATACGCGCGGTTATGTGTTACTGCTAATTTTCTTCCTGCTCACCGTCAGCGCATTCGGCTTATTTGCTTTGCGGGCGGGAAGCGATAATGAAAATACCGTTGAATTTCGACTCATTTCCAAATCGGGTGGCATTTTATTGCTGAATATTTTGCTCACCGTCGCCACTGTTTCCACCTTCCTAGGCACCTTCTATCCGATGTTGTTTCAAGCCATGAATTGGGGCTCGATTTCGGTGGGAAGTCCGTACTTTAATAGTATTTTCCTGCCGATTATCGCGTTCATGTTAATCGCTATGACGGCGTCGCTTGCGTTGCATCGGGCAGGCTTTAATCGCGCAATATTTTTACGTCGTTTATGGTTACTTATTCCGGCGTTTATCATTTCAGCGCTAATGATTTGGCAACAGCTGCGCCATAACGAGGCCTTAACTTTCCGACCGTTTGCATTTGCCCTTTTAACCCTTGCCATTTGGCTTTTAGTGGCGACCTTATGGCAAAATTGGCAGCGCATTCGCTTGCCGCAGCTCGGCATGATTTTAGCCCACAGCGGCGTAACAATTGCCGCCATGGGTGCGGTAATGAGCGGATATTTCGGCAGCGAAATCGGTGTCCGTTTAGCACCGCATCAAAGCCAGACTTTAGGGCAATACGAATTTCATTATCGCGAATTTTCTAACGAGATCGGCCCAAACTTTACCGCCGAAGTCGCCTTTTTTGAGGTCACCGAAAACGGCCGGCCTTATGCTCGAATCATTCCCGAACGTCGTTATTACGATGTGCGCGCCATGACCATGAGCGAAGTCGGCATAGACGCCGGCTTTTGGGGCGACCTTTATATCGTGATGGGCGACAGCCTGGGCAACGGCAAATTCACCTTCCGCTTGCACTACAAACCGTTGATTCGATGGCTTTGGGCGGGCGGCATTTTAATGGCGTTAGGCGCGCTTTGCAGCGTTTTGGCATTACGTCGAAAACAGGAAAAATAATGCAGAAAAAACTCCTCTTTTTTATTCCACTTTTTTTATTGTTGAGCCTGTGTTTGCTTTTGATGGCGGGTTTGAATCAAGATCCGAAGAAAATTGCCTCCGCGCTCATCGATAAACCGGTACCGGAATTCTACCAAGCCAATTTATTGGCTCCATCACAAACTTTAAGTCCGAAAGATTTTCCTAAGCGTCCATTTTTGCTTAACGTTTGGGGCAGTTGGTGTGGCTATTGCAAAGAAGAACACCCGCTTTTAATGGAGATTGCCGAAACCATCCCGATTATCGGCATTGATTATCGCGACAATCCGAAAAACGGCATTGAAATGCTTAAACGGATGGGCAATCCGTTTATCCTCACGATTAACGATAGTCACGGTGAACTCGCATTAAAACTGGGCGTGGACGGAGCGCCGGAAACCTATTTGGTGGATGAACACGGCGTGATTCGTTACCGTCATTCGGGTTTGCTTGAGCGTGAAACCTGGCAAACGGTATTTTTGCCGAAAATTAAAGAATTAATGAAACAATGAAGCAGATTCTCACCCTACTTTTCTTTGTATTCGCCCTCTTCGCAAAAGCGGAAATGGTAGATACTTATCAATTTAAAAATCAAACCGATCGCATACGTGCGGTGGAATTGGCGAAATCCTTGCGCTGTCCGCAGTGTCAGAACCAAAACTTGGTGGAATCCAATTCGCCGATTGCTTACGACTTACGCATTGAAGTTTATAAGCTGGTGGACGAAGGCAAAACCGACCAACAAATCATTGATACGATGACCGCGCGATTCGGCGATTTTGTCAATTACAAACCGCCGTTTCAATGGAATACCGCACTGTTGTGGTTATTACCGGTAGGATTGCTAATATTGGCTTTCGGGCTAATTTATCAGTCTCGCAGAAAAAATACTTTTCCTCCCCGACTTCAGGGAGAAACAGTCTATCGGGCAGAAAGGGAAAACATCGCTTCCCTTGGAACTACGTCTGGTGCCACCCACAAGCAGAATAAACCAAGTCTTTCGTGGAAAAAAAATAGTCAGAAAGTGAGTCTTATCCTCTTCCTACTGGTACTTGCCATGCCTCTCGCCTATTACTTTTCGCTTGATCGTTTCGAGCGCATGCAACAGGGCGAGCAAACGATGCAGGAATGGCATAATCAGCAAATTGAAATGACGGATGCGCATAAAACGGAAGATATTATCGGCAAAATTCAAGATAAATTACGCACTAATCCGAACGACGAAGAAGCCTGGACTCAGTTAGGCGAAGCCTATGTACAAAATAATGAATTTGAGTATGCGCTCATTGCCTACAATAACGCGGAAAAATTGGCAGGCGACAAACCGAGCATTTTGGGTTTAAAAGCGACAGCGCTTTATTACCTTGCCGACAAACGTATGACGCCGGAAATTCAAAACTTAATAACGCGCGCATTGCAACAAGATAAAAAAGAAATCGCCAGTCTTTCTTTGCTCTCCGCCGTTGCTTTGGAAGCGGGGCGTTATGACGAGGCGAAAGATTATTTGCAGCAATTATTGGATTCGGCTAACAACGCGGTGGATCGCCGCATGGTGATTCAACGCATGAAAATGTTGGAATTTCTACAACGCGGAGAAACGCCTTGAATTACAGCGAAACAATCATTATCGGCGCCGGTGCGGCCGGTTTATTTTGTGCCGCGCAATTAGGCAAACTCGGGCGTCAAGTTACAGTGTTGGATAACGGCAAAAAGATCGGCCGCAAAATTTTAATGTCCGGCGGCGGCTTTTGTAATTTCACTAATTTGGATATCACGCCGGCTCATTACCTTTCGCAAAATCCGCATTTTGTAAAATCTGCCCTCGCCCGTTATACCAACCAGGATTTTATTTCCTTGGTGGAGGAATACGACATCGCTTACCACGAAAAAGAACTCGGACAATTATTTTGTGATGAAAGCGCAGAGAACATCGTCGATATGTTACAAGCGGAATGTCATCGATACGGCGTACAAATTTGCTTGCGTAGTGAAGTGTCAAAACTGCACCGCATTGAAGGCACTGAAATAGGCGCTTTCCACTTGCAGGCCGGCGGTGCACATTGGCAATGCAAAAACCTCGTCATCGCCACCGGCGGACTTTCCATGCCGCGACTGGGCGCCACTCCGTTTGGCTATCAAGTGGCGGAACAATTTGGTATTCCGATCGTACCGCCGCGCGCCGGCTTGGTGCCTTTTACTTATCGCGAAACTGATAAATTTTTAAGCGTGCTAGCAGGCATCAGCTTACCGATAAAGGTCACGGCGCAATGTGGCCAATCTTTTCATAATCAACTTTTATTTACTCATCGTAGCATTTCAGGTCCGGCGCCGTTGCAAATTTCTAATTATTGGCAACCGAATGAATCCGTAATCATTGATTTATTGCCGACACACCATTTAGAAGAAGAAATCAAACAAGCCAAGCAAAACTCTCCTAAGCAAATGCTGAAAAGCGTTCTAACGCGTTTACTGCCGAAAAAACTGGTCGAGCTGTGGCTGGAACAAGGCATGTTCAAAGATGAAGCGCTCGCCAACTTAAGCAAAGCGCAATTAAAAAATGCGCTCGATTTAGTCCATCATTGGCAATTTACCCCGAATGGAACCGAAGGTTATCGTACTGCGGAAGTAACGATGGGCGGCGTGAATACCAACCATATTTCCTCCAAAACCATGGAAAGCCAAACGGTGAAAGGCTTATATTTTATCGGTGAAGTCCTAGACGTTACGGGTTGGTTGGGCGGCTATAATTTTCAATGGGCGTGGAGTTCGGCTTATGCCTGCGCAACGGGCATTCACGCCGCAGATTTATGAATAAATTTCACCATTTTCAACAAAAAACCTCATTTTAATTCATTCTTTGTTTTCGTTAGAATAAGTCCTTAACTCAAACAAAGGAAAATACTATGACAACTGCTACCCTTCCTTTCCACGCCGATACCGTGGGATCTTATTTAAGAACGCAACCGTTAAAAGAGGCTCGTGCAAAATTCGCTGCCGCTGAAATTAGCCGTGAACAGCTTACCGAAATTGAAGATCAAGAAATTGCCAAATTGGTGCAAGCCCAATTAAACGCGGGCATCAAAGTGATTACCGACGGTGAATTTCGTCGTGCATTTTGGCATATTGATTTCTTAGAAAATTTAAACGGCATTGAAGGTTATCAACCGGAACACGGTTACAAATTCAACGGTGTGGAAACCAAACCTTATAACACCCGTTGTTGCGGTAAAGCCTCTTGGAATCCGAATCATCCGTTTATTGAGCATTTCAAAAAATTAAAAGACATCGTGGGCGAACGTGGCATAGTGAAATACACCATTCCAAGCCCGAACCAATTAATGTACCCAATTCAATGGGATACCGGCGTTTACGCCAGCCGCGCAGAATTTGCCAAAGACGTACAACAGGCTTACAAAGATGCAATTCAAGCCTTTTACGATGCGGGCTGCCGTTATTTGCAATTTGATGACGTGTACTGGGGTTCGCTCTGTAACAATCATTTAAAGCCAGAATTTGAAGCCGACAAAGCCCAAGCCTTAGAAAATATTCAAGCGGTGCTCGCCGATAAGCCGGCAGATATGTTGATTACTACCCATGTTTGTCGCGGGAACTTCCGTTCCACTTACTTATTAAGCGGCGCTTACGACCCAATTGCCGATGCACTGTTTGCGAAAACCAACTACGACGGCTATTTCTTAGAATACGATGACGAACGTTCCGGCGGTTTCGAACCATTAAAATACTTCGCCGAAAATCCGCATAAAGGCAAAGTAGTATTAGGCTTAATTAGTTCCAAATTTCCGCAATTAGAAAGTAAAGATTCGATCAAGGCCCGTATTGCCGAAGCAGCCAAATATGTGCCGTTAGAACAGCTCTGCCTAAGCCCGCAATGCGGTTTCGCTTCAACGGAAGAAGGCAACATTATGAGCGAAGCGCAACAATGGATGAAAGTGCGTTATGTGGAGGAAATCGCCAAGGAAGTTTGGGGAGAAAAATAATTCTTGGTTAAAACTTACGCTACGCTCGTTATTGTCTAAGGCGGTTCGTAAACCCATCTAAGCCATTTGCCGAACCCGCTGTCGGAAGCCAAAAATAGCACCGCATTGGAGAAGGTTCCAATGCGGTGCTGTTTTACTATGTCGGAATAAAGTATTCAAAACAAAAGCCAAGGCATCAAAACCTTGGCTTTGTTAAGAAAAATCAACGTGCTTTATTCGTCCATATAACCCAAACTTCGTAATGCACGTTCGTCGTCGGCCCAACCTGATTTTACTTTCACCCAAAGTTCTAAATGAACTTTATTATCGAATAAACGTTCCATATCGGCACGAGCTTCCATACCAACGGTTTTGATTTTCTGACCGCCGGCTCCGATAACCATTTTCTTTTGGCCTTCGCGTTCGACTAGAATCAAGCCGTTGATTTCGTAAGTCCCACGTTCGTTCACTTTAAACTGTTCGATTTCAACGGTAACGGAATAGGGTAATTCTTCGCCGGTGAAACGCATCAATTTCTCGCGGATTATTTCCGAAGCCATAAAACGTTGCGAACGGTCCGTCACATAATCTTCAGGGAAGTGATGCACGCCTTCGCGTAAAGATTGGCGCACGATTTTTTCCAACTCATGTACATTATTACCGCGCTGCGCCGAAATCGGCACAATGTGGGCAAAGTTAAATTTGCTACTGATTTCCGTAATAAATGGCAGTAAATCGTCTTTATTTTTGATGTTGTCCACTTTGTTGATGGCTAACACCACCGGCGCACGAGCGGAACGGAGTTTGTTTAATACCATTTCGTCATCGGCGTTCCAATGGGTGCCGTCCACTACAAAAATAATCAAATCTACATCACCAATGGCACTGCTGGCGGCACGGTTCATTAAACGGTTAATGGCACGTTTTTCTTCGATGTGAAGCCCCGGCGTGTCTACATAGATTTCTTGATAGACTCCTTCGGTTTTAATTCCCACAATACGATGACGGGTGGTTTGCGCTTTGCGCGAAGTGATGGAAATTTTTTGCCCTAAAATTTTATTTAAGAGCGTCGATTTGCCCACATTTGGGCGACCTACGATGGCGATAAAGCCGCAGTAGGTCTGAGTATGTTGTTCGGTCATTTGATGTCCAGTTCTTTTAAAATTTGTTCCGCTGCTGCTTGTTCGGCTCTACGCCGACTTGATCCTTTTGCCACAAAAATACGGTCGATTTTATCCGCATTTTTCACCTTACATTCCACAATAAAGGTTTGGCAATGGGCTTCTCCTTGAATATTCACCACTTCATAAGTTGGCAACGGTAAATGTCTGCTTTGTAAATATTCCTGCAAACGGGTTTTCGCATCTTTTTGATTGTCGCCGGGTTTGATTTCAGCCAATAACCTGCCATACCAATTCCGGACCACTTGCGTTGCCGTCTCCAGCCCCTGATCGAGCGACATTGCACCGATAATCGCTTCTACGCAATCGGCAAGAATCGACTCGCGACGAAAACCACCGCTTTTCAATTCCCCGGAACCCAACGACATATAGTCGCCCAATGCAAATCGACGGGCGAGAGTCGCCAAAGTCGGTTCACGCACCAACGTCGCGCGCATACGACTTAATTCGCCTTCATTACTGCGAGGAAATTGATGATAAAGCGCCTCGGCAATCGTGAAATTAAGAATGGAATCGCCTAAAAATTCCAGACGTTCGTTATGTTGAGCGGCCGCGCTACGGTGTGTCAGCGCTAATTTTAGAAGTGATCTATCGTTAAATTGGTAGCCGATTTTATGCTCTAATCTATCTAACTGATTCATATTATTTAATTGTCGTAAAGAAACGTTCAAAACGGAAGCCGGTTGGCCATTCGTTTGGCTCTTTGTTCAAACTCATCCAAATATAAACGGCTTTGCCGACAATATTTTTTTCCGGAACGAATCCCCAAAAACGACTGTCGTCACTGTGATCGCGATTATCACCCATCACGAAATATTGTCCTTCCGGCACGACCCATTCTGCTGTCGGATTACTGTCTTGCGGAAAAAATTCTGGGCCGGAATAACGACGATACGGGCTAATTAAAATATTGTGTGTAACATCACCTTGTTCGGTAAATTCCAATTCATTTGGGAATGCAGGATTCGTCGAATTTTGCGTATATTCGAATACACGGATTTCGCAATTTAAATCGCAAGGTTTACCGTCTTTAGCGTAAACGATTTGTAAAGTTTTCTTATCCATATCGAAAATCACACGATCACCACCCTGCCCGACAATGCGTTTAATGTAATCGACGCCGGACATATTGTCTTTTGAGGTCAATGCCAGATTTTCCGCATAAGCCGCCCGACTTGCGCCGAGACCGGTACGCATAAGCGCTTGATGCGGTGCTTTAAACACAATCACATCACCACGTTGCGGTTTATCGCCTGCGATAATAGTATTTTGGAAAATCGGATCTTTCACGCCGTAAGCATATTTATTAACCACAAGAAAATCGCCCACTCGCAAGGTGGATTCCATTGAACCGGACGGAATTTGAAAAGGTTCAAACAGAAAAGAACGCACCAAAAACACCACGGCAAGTACAGGGAACAACGATGATAAAAACTCGGAACCTTCAGAAATCGGTTCAATTTTGGCCTTTTCTTCATCACTTAGTGCTTGGCCTGTGCGTTGCTCGACACGCGCAATTTGACGGTTGCGCTTCGGCACCGCTACAAAGCGGTGATAGCACCATAACACGCCGGAAAGTACGGTCAAAATCAGTAACAAAATGCTGAAAGTGTTTGGCAATTGGAGGAAATCCAACCCTTTCCAAATGCCAAAACCGACCGCTAATAAAATCACAAAAAATAAATTCGACATAATTTCCTTCTGAGTTTTCTTTATTTATCTTTTCCGACATGAAGAATCGCTAAAAACGCTTCCTGCGGCACTTCCACGTTGCCGAGAGACTTCATACGTTTTTTACCTTCTTTTTGTTTTTGTAATAATTTTTTCTTACGGCTCACGTCGCCACCATAACATTTCGCCAATACGTTTTTACGCAATTGTTTGACGGTGGAACGAGCGATGATGTGGTTGCCGATTGCCGCCTGAATGGCGATGTCAAATTGTTGTCGCGGAATCAGTTCACGCATTTTTTCCACCAATTCACGACCACGATAAGGTGCGTTGTCTTTGTGTACGATTAACGCAAGAGCATCCACGCGTTCGCCATTGATCATAATATCTACGCGCACCATGTCCGCCGCTTGGAAGCGTTTAAAACCGTAATCCAAGGATGCATAACCGCGAGATGTAGATTTCAGGCGGTCAAAGAAGTCCAGCACAACTTCGCCCATCGGGATTTCATAAGTGAGCGCCACTTGATTGCCGTGATACACCATGTGGGTTTGTACGCCGCGTTTCTCTACGCACAACGTAATCACGTTACCCAAATAAGCTTGTGGCAACAGCATATTACATTCCGCAATCGGCTCACGAATTTCTGCGATATTGTTCAATGGCGGCAATTTTGACGGGCTATCTACATAAACAACCTCGCCGTTGGTCAGTTCGACTTCATAGACTACCGTCGGTGCGGTGGTGATGAGATCTAAATCATATTCACGCTCCAAACGTTCCTGAATAATTTCCATGTGCAACAACCCAAGGAAACCACAACGGAAACCGAAACCGAGTGCGGTGGAATTTTCCGGCTCATAGAACAGAGACGCATCATTCAGGCTTAATTTGCCGAGCGCGTCGCGGAAGGCTTCATAATCATCGGAGCTAATCGGGAATAAGCCGGCGTAAACCTGCGGTTTAACTTTCTTAAAGCCCGGTAAAACGGAACTCGCCGGATTATTGTGTAGTGTTAAGGTATCTCCCACCGGTGCGCCTAAAATATCTTTAATGGCACAAACGACCCAACCAACTTCACCGCAATTTAATACAGTGGTATCCACTTGTTTCGGTGTAAAAATCCCCAAACGATCGACGTTATATGATTGACCGGTGGACATGACTTTGATTTTGTCGCCTTTACGCAAGGTACCGTTTTTAATCCGCACCAAAGAGACTACGCCTAAATAATTGTCAAACCAAGAATCAATAATTAATGCCTGTAATGGCGCATTCGGATCCCCTTCCGGCGCCGGAATTTTCGCCACGATTTCTTCCAATACATCTTCAATGCCCACGCCGGTTTTGGCGGAACAACGCACCGCGTCAATGGCATCAATGCCTACGATGTCTTCGATTTCTTCTGCGACACGTTCCGGTTCAGCGGCAGGCAGGTCGATTTTGTTTAAAATCGGCACAACTTCCAAATTCATTTCAATGGCGGTGTAGCAGTTTGCCAAGGTTTGCGCTTCCACGCCTTGCCCGGCATCCACCACCAATAACGCCCCTTCACAAGCAGCAAGAGAACGGGACACTTCGTAAGAAAAGTCAACGTGTCCGGGGGTATCGATAAAATTCAGTTGATAGGTTTCGCCGTCTTTGGCTTTATAGTTCAACGTCACACTTTGCGCTTTAATAGTAATCCCGCGCTCGCGTTCCAGATCCATAGAATCCAACACCTGCTCCGCCATTTCGCGGTCGGACAAGCCGCCGCAAGTTTGGATTAGACGATCCGATAAAGTCGATTTACCGTGGTCAATATGGGCAATAATAGAAAAGTTGCGAATATTCTTCATAAATAGATAGGTTTTCTCAATTCAAAAGTCATCAAATTTAGCTGGCGGATTGTACTCGAAAAGCAAAGAGAGCGCTAGAAAAGAAAAGCGCTTGCGCATCAATGAACATTGATTTGAGCACCGCATTGAAAACGCACCACACAAGGATTAGGCGTTTTCGATAGAGAAAGAAATGACCTCTTTGATGGTCTCAACGCCCAGAGCAATCATTACGAGGCGATCCACGCCTAACGCGACGCCGGCAGTATTCGGCATTCCCGCTTGTAATGCACCAAGAAAACGTTCATCAATCGCACGCAACGGTAGGCCCGCTTTTTGGCGTTGACGGTTATCCTGCTCAAAACGACGCCGTTGTTCGTCCGCATCGGTAAGTTCATGAAAACCGTTGGCGAGTTCCACGCCTTTGTAATAGAACTCAAAACGCTCCGCCACACGTTGATCTTCCGGGCTTAATTGCGCTAAAGCAGCTTGCGAAGAAGGAAAATGATAAATCACCACCGGCGCATTTAAGCCGATTTTCGGTTCCACCATTTCACTGAATAGAAATTGCAATAACGTGTCACGATCTTCGTCCTCTTCTGCTATAAAATTCTGTTGACGCGCTGCCTCCATTAATTCTTTACGCGTTGCCGAAAGCGGATCTAACCCAACGTATTCTTGAAAAGCAAATTGATAGCTCATGCTTTCAGCCGGCAAGCAATCTAAAATTTGTTGCAGTAAATCGTCCACTTCGTTAATTAATCGATACATATCAAAATGCGGCCGATACCATTCAAGCATAGTAAATTCGGGATTATGACGATTACCGGCCTCTTCATTGCGAAAAACTTTGCTGATTTGGAAGATCGGCCCACTCCCGGCAGCAAGCAAACGTTTCATGTGATATTCTGGGCTGGTACCAAGCCATAAGGTTTTTGAAAGCGCATCAAAAGGCGCAATAAATTCCGTACTGAAGGTAGAAAGATGAAGATCGGTTACGCCGAATTCACTCAATACCGGCGTTTCTACTTCCAATAAACCGCGATCGGTAAAGAAACGGCGGATTTCGGCGATAATTTTGGCGCGTTTTAAAAGATTTTCAATGTTGGCAGAAGGCTGCCAAGCCTTTTTTTCGGACGTAAGCACGGTCACTTTCCCTCGACTTTTTTAGGTGAACGATGTGAAGTCGCCCATTGTAAATGACTGGATTCGGCAACTCAACTTATCCTCCGTTTCGCTTGTTTATTAGCCCAAATAACAATCCTTCTCATTTGATTTGCTTAGATAAATTAACTTTTTGAGGTAGATCACAAAATCGTCAATTTATCGAAATTTCGCCCTAAAAAAAGTTATTAATTTGTAAAAAAGATGGCACAATGCCGCCGTCCACCCTTTGGGTGTTTTATTTTTTACTTTCTACTGATTGGAGGATATCGTGCAAACAGTTAATGTCGATATTGCAATTGTTGGTGCTGGTGGCGGCGGTTTACGTGCGGCGATTGCTGCAGCGGAAGCGAATCCTAACTTAAAAATTGCATTAGTTTCAAAAGTTTACCCGATGCGTAGCCATACGGTTGCAGCTGAAGGCGGCGCGGCGGCGGTCATTAAAGAAGAAGACTCTTATGACAAGCACTTCCAAGACACCGTAGCCGGCGGCGACTGGTTATGTGAGCAAGACGTGGTGGAATACTTCGTTGAACATTCTCCGGTGGAAATGACCCAGCTGGAACGTTGGGGCTGTCCTTGGAGCCGTAAAGCTGATGGCGATGTAAACGTACGTCGTTTCGGCGGAATGAAAATTGAACGGACTTGGTTTGCCGCAGATAAAACCGGTTTCCACTTGTTACATACTCTTTTCCAAACATCAACCCAATTCCCTCAAATTCAACGTTTCGACGAACACTTTGTGTTAGACATTTTGGTCGATGACGGTCACGCCCGCGGTATGGTTGCAATGAACATGATGGAAGGCACATTGATACAAATTAATGCCAATGCGGTGGTCATCGCAACAGGCGGCGGTTGTCGTGCGTTCAAATTCAATACCAACGGAGGAATCGTGACAGGTGACGGTTTGTCTATGGCATATCGTCATGGTGTTCCTTTACGTGATATGGAATTCGTTCAATATCACCCGACCGGCTTACCGAATACCGGCATTTTGATGACCGAAGGTTGTCGCGGTGAAGGCGGTATCTTAGTCAACAAAAACGGCTACCGTTATTTACAAGATTACGGTCTTGGTCCGGAAACTCCAATCGGCAAACCGCAAAATAAATACATGGAACTCGGCCCGCGCGATAAAGTTTCTCAGGCATTCTGGCAAGAATGGAAAAAAGGTAATACCTTAAAAACTGCCAAAGGTGTGGATGTAGTTCACCTAGACTTACGTCACCTAGGCGAAAAATACTTACATGAACGCCTGCCGTTCATCTGCGAATTAGCAAGCGCTTATGAAGGCGTAAACCCTGTAAATCAACCAATTCCGGTTCGTCCTGTCGTTCACTATACCATGGGCGGTATTGAGGTGGACTTCAACAGCGAAACTCGTATTAAAGGCTTATTTGCCGTGGGAGAATGCGCGTCTTCCGGTTTACATGGCGCCAATCGTTTAGGCTCTAATTCATTAGCCGAATTAGTGGTATTAGGTCGCGTAGCAGGTGAATACGCGGCGCAGCGTGCCGTTGAAGCACAACCGGCTAATCAAACTGCCGTCGATGCACAAGCCAAAGACGTCGTTACTCGCTTAGAGGCGCTTTACAATCAAGAAGGCAATGAATCTTGGTCTGAAATCCGTGATGAAATGGGTACCATAATGGAAGAAGGTTGTGGTATTTATCGCGACCAAGAAAGCATGCAAAAAGCGGTAGACAAAATAGCTGAACTTAAAGAACGTTACAAACGTATTCGTGTTGCGGATCGTTCAAGTGTGTTCAATACCGACGTACTTTACACCGTAGAATTAGGCTACATCTTAGATGTGGCGCAATCTATCGCAAATTCTGCGATTGAACGTAAAGAATCTCGAGGCGCACACCAGCGCTTAGATTATACTGAACGTGATGATGTAAATTACTTAAAACACACTCTTGCTTTCTACAATGAGAACGGCGCACCGCGCATTGAATACAGTCCGGTGAAAATCACTAAATCTCAACCTGCAAAACGTGTTTACGGTGCGGAAGCAGAAGCTCAAGAAAATGGCTAATTCACCAGTAATGAATGTTGAAGTATTACGCTACAATCCCGAAAACGATCAAGAGCCACATTTAAGCACTTATCAAGTGCCTTATGATAACCAAACATCCCTACTTGATGCGTTAGGTTATATTAAAGATAAACTTGAACCTTCCCTTTCTTACCGTTGGTCTTGTCGCATGGCAATCTGCGGTTCTTGCGGAATGATGGTCAATAATAAACCGAAATTGGCTTGTAAAACGTTCTTGCGTGATTATAGTGGTCATATGCGTATCGAACCGCTGGCGAACTTCCCGATTGAACGCGACTTAGTAGTAGATTTAAGTCACTTTATCGAAAGTTTGGAAGCGATCAAACCGTATATTATCGGCAACGAAGCACCTGCTTTAGACGGTAAACCACATCCATCTGCGGAACTTGCAAAAAGTCGCACAAAACAAACGCCAGCACAACTTGAGAAATACAGAACGTTCTCCATGTGTATCAACTGTGGCTTATGCTATGCCGCTTGCCCACAGTTTGGTTTGAATCCTGAATTCTTAGGCCCTGCCGCGATTACTATGGCGCACCGTTATAATCTTGATAACCGGGACCACGGTAAAGCGCAGCGCATGCCATTGTTAAACGGTAAAAACGGCGTATGGAGCTGTACTTTTGTGGGTTATTGTTCCGAAGTTTGTCCTAAGCACGTGGATCCGGCTTCAGCCATTAACCAAGGCAAAGTAGAAAGTGCCAAAGATTATGTTATCTCTATGCTAAAACCAAAAGGCTAAAGGGGGAAGATATGTCAGTAACTGTTAGTAAACGCAAAAAATATGTTCGCCCAATGACGGCTACTTGGTGGCAAAAATTAGACTTCTACAAGGCTTATATGCTACGTGAAGCAACCTCAATTTTTGCTGTATGGTTCTGTATCGTGTTGCTCTATGGCGTGCTTTGCCTTGCCGGCAACCCAATACCGGGCCTAGGTATTTTGAATTTCATTGAGTTTTTAAGAAATCCAATCGTAGTGGTGTTAAATATCATTACGCTCGTGGCGACACTTTACCACACCGTGACTTATTTCTTAATGACGCCAAAAGTGATGAACATCATTGTAAAAAATGAACGTTTACCGCATCACGTTATCAGAAATGTGCTTTGGGCGGTAACCGGACTTGTAAGCCTGGTTGCACTAGTTTTAGTTTATATCTAAGGGAGAGAAAAAATGGTTGATAAAAATCCAAAACGCTCCGGCGAACCACCGGTATGGTTGCTTTTCGGTGCCGGCGGTACAGTTAGCGCAATTTTCTTCCCCGTGGTAATTTTAATCTTAGGCTTGTTGTTACCTTTCGGCTTAATCGATCCGGCTAACTTAATTACCTTCGCGTATTCCTGGATCGGAAAACTTATAATTCTTGTGCTCACTATTTTCCCAATGTGGTGCGGATTACACCGTATCCACCACGGTATGCACGATCTTAAAATCCATGTTCCTGCCGGTGGCTTTATCTTCTACGGTTTGGCTACCGTTTACACCGTTTGGGTATTATTTGCAGTAATTGCTTTATAAGAAAAATTAAAGAAAAAACGCGTTGAGTTTATCGTCAACGCGTTTTTTAATTTTCTCTTATTTCAATTGCGTACTTCAGCTTGCTCACGCTCTAGTTTTCGAATTTCTTCACGTTCTTTACGACGAATTTCATCCTGAATTTCCCAGGCTTCATATGCTTGTACAACTTTCGCGACTACCGGATGACGTACAATGTCTTGACTATCAAAATAATTGAAACTCAATTCCGGCACCGCATTCAACACTTCAATTGCATGACGAAGGCCCGATTTAGTACTACGCGGCAAATCGATTTGAGTAATATCCCCGGTAATGACTGCCTTGGAATTAAAACCGATACGGGTAAGAAACATTTTCATTTGCTCCACGGTAGTATTTTGGCTTTCATCTAAAATGATAAAACTATCGTTTAAAGTTCGACCGCGCATATACGCAAGCGGTGCAATTTCAATCACATTGCGTTCCATCAGTTTTTGCACGCGTTCAAAACCCAGCATTTCAAACAAAGCATCGTAAAGAGGGCGCAAATAAGGTTCGATTTTTTGCCCTAGATCGCCCGGTAAAAAGCCTAATTTTTCTCCGGCTTCTACTGCCGGACGGGTAAGTAACACGCGACGAATCTCTTGGCGTTCCAAAGCTTCTACGGCGGCTGCTACGGCTAAAAAAGTTTTCCCCGTTCCTGCCGGCCCGATACCAAAACTAATATCGTGCATCAGAATATTATGCAAATATTGCACTTGATTGACGCCGCGCGGCTTAATTACACCACGCTTAGTTTTAATCACACTACTATAAACATCGCTTTTCGCACGTTCCGGTTCCACTTGCTGCGATAACATTCGACTTTCCTGTAGCGCCATATGTACGTTTTGCAGCTCTAGCTCTTTTACTTTACCTTTAATCGGCGCGGTTTCCATGTACAAATCTTGAATTAATTTAATTGCGCATTGAATTAGCTTTTCATGATGCGATTTAGGATTTTCTTCGTTGGATTTGATAGTAAAAGTGAAATTGTTACGGGAAATATTGAGATTAAACTCTTTTTCGATGAGTTTAAGATGCTCATCAAACGCACCGCAAAGGGATTGAAGGCGGCCGTTGTCTTGAGGTTCGAGAGTAAATGTCGTCATTGAAATATTATTGTAATGGTAGATTAGTCTAAATTGAACGCACTTTCATCCAACTCGTCCGCCATCGCCGCTAAAATCTCTCGTGTAAGCGAAGCAAGCGAGCGGTAAAACGGCAGTGTAGCGTAGGTTTCCACTTGAGTGAGGAATTTTGCCGCGCAAGGCAGTAGAAAATCTTCAAACAGTACTCGCTGTGTAACAACGGAATCCTCATTATCTTCTAGCCAAGAGGCAGCGAGCAAAAGTAGCGCAAAATGATCCGCGCTTTCGATATCAGGCATACCGCATTTTTGTCGAAATGCGACAAATTCCGACAAATTCAAACCATAAGCGGAAATTGCTGTCGGTACTTTACCTTCGGCGCCGAATAGTTTTTGATATTCTTGATCGAGCAACTTCAAATCAATTTTCAGTTGAAGATTATCCAAAGCCGCTTGGCTTTCTTTATCCGTATCCAACGCCCAAACTTGGTTTAAACCTTTTTGTTGCAACCAATCGAACACTCCGGAGAGCACCGCATCGGAGGGAAGGCGATAGAATAAATTGCCGAATAAACGGCTGATTAAAGAGAAATTATTGACTTGATTTTGTTGGGTCATTAAGCGTTTTCCTGTGCATTTTGTTGCAAAAGTATGGTGAGTTTTTCGCGAGTTTTTTGCTCGGCAAGATCAAGCATCGCTCGACGGGCTGCGTCATCAATCAAATGAATATCACCGAATAATTCATAACTAACGTTGTCAATACCGCAATAATTAAACAAGCCGTTCACCAAACAATGGTCGAGAGACTTATCCATACCGCATTCTTTATATTTATTCACGTTGCTACCAATGGTAATGAATTGCTGCATTTGTTTACCTTTCAGCAAGCCGACAGATTCGCCGTTTTCTGTTTTATAGGCAAATCCATGGCTTAACACGCGATCTAAGTAGCCTTTTAAAATCGCCGGAAAACCCATCCACCACAACGGGTAAACTAAGCTGATTAAATCGGCCTGAAGAATAAGATTGTGTTCGTGTTTAACTTCTTCGGGAATAATGCCTTTATTCGCCGCTTGTAATTCTTCAAAAGAAATAATCGGATTAAAATTCATCGCATAAAGATCGCGAAACTGAGTTAGCACGCCTAACGCTTGACCAGTTTTCGCTACGCGATCGGCAATGGCGCGGCCAAAGCTGCCTTTCGCGTTCGGATGTGCAAAAATAATAAGGTGATTCATTCCGTCACCTTTTGAACAATTAATGTGATGCCGCTAACGGCTTTCACTTCAATCAGATCATTTGCACGAAGACATTCGCCTTGGATACGCCAAGTGGTATCACCGAATACACCGCGTCCGATGCCGTTTGATGCAATTTCTTGCACGCTGCCGCGTTTGCCGAGCATGGCGTGATCGCGCTGATTTAAGGCCGTTTTAACTTGATCACGATGATCTTTGCCGTGCTGATATTTCCACCAACCTACCGACAAAATGCAAGCCAATAACGCATAAAATATCGCCAGTTCGGTAAGAGAAAAAGCCGGAATAAGGAACTGCACCAATGCGGTGCCTAACGCCGCTAAGCCCCACCAAAGCAAAAATACACCCGGCACCATAATTTCCACAATCAGCAAAACGAAACCTAGTACCAACCAGTGCCACAATGTCCATGTCGTCAACCATTCCGCCATATTGCCTCCTTGGAAAAATAGATAGAAAAAATGCGGTTCACTTCAACCGCATTTTTAAACATAAAATACCGTTTACGCTTTTTTATCGCCTTTTAATAATTCCGCAATACCCGCAACGGATCCGATTAAATTACCTGCTTCAAGCGGCATCAGGACAACTTTACTGTTTTGTGCACCGCCGATTTCTTTTAAGGCTTCGGTATATTTTTGTGCAATAAAATAGTTAATTGCTTTGGTATCACCACTGGCAATGGCTTCAGAGACCATTTGAGTCGCTTTGGCTTCCGCTTCCGCCGCACGTTCACGCGCTTCTGCTTGTAAGAAGGCTTCTTGACGCTCCCCTTCCGCTTTCAAGATACGCGCTTGTTTTTCCCCTTCGGCACGTAAAATTTCCGCCTGACGAATTCCTTCCGCCTCTAATACTTCCGCACGTTTATTACGTTCCGCTTTCATTTGCGCATTCATCGAGTCAATCAATTCGCGCGGCGGACGTACGTCGCGAATTTCGATACGCGTCACCTTAATTCCCCAAGGATTGGTCGCCTCATCCACAATCGCCAATAAACGACCGTTGATGGAATCGCGTTGAGACAGCATTTCATCCAATTCCATCGACCCCAATACAGTACGAATATTGGTCATTGTCAAATTAATAATAGCTTGTTCAAGGTGATTCACTTCATAAGCCGCGCTACGTGCATCAATCACTTGCACAAAGCACACCGCATCAATGGACACATTGGCGTTATCTTTGGAAATCACTTCTTGCGACGGAATATCCAATACTTGCTCCATCATATTGATCTTACGACCAACGCGGTCCACAAAAGGCAACACCAAGTTTAAACCCGGCATTAAAGTGCGTGTATAACGCCCAAAGCGTTCGATCGTCCAATTATAACCTTGCGGTACAGTTTTGACGGTAGAAAATAAAACGACAACGACCAGTACAAGAAAGACGATTGTTGCAACAATTACCCCATCCATTTCAGTTCCCCTTTTTGATTAATGTAACTACAAAAAGTCTATCAAATTAGCACGCACTTTGTACATAACAATATCCGCCATTCCGCCTGACAAATACCAAAACACCATGCACTGCATAACCAACGACTGCGTAAAAAACAAAAGCGGACTTTCGCCCGCTTTATAGAATCATCTGACTATGCGTTATTTTTACGTTCTTCTTCCATGCATACCGCTGCGGTAAATAGCACGTCGGTAGAAGAATTCAATGCGGTCTCCGTAGAGTCTTGCAAAATACCGATAATAAAGCCAACGCCAATCATTTGCGCCGCTACATCGTCAGAAATACCAAACAAGCTACAAGCTAACGGAATAAGTAATAATGAACCGCCGGCCACACCCGATGCGCCGCATGCGCAAAGAGATGCGACGACGCTCAATAACACGGCGCTAATAAACGGCACTTCCATTCCCAAAGTATTTACCGCCGCAAGGGTTAATACAGTAATCGTAATTGCTGCTCCCGCCATATTAATGGTCGCCCCGAGCGGAATCGCAACCGAATAGGTTTCTTCATCAAGATTTAAACGTTTTGCCAAAGCAATGTTAACCGGAATATTCGCTGCGGAACTACGGGTAAAGAATGCCGTTACACCGCTTTCACGCACGCAAGTCCATACTAATGGATAAGGATTGCGACGAATTTTCCAATACACCAAGAGCGGGTTAATCACAAATGCGGTGAATAACATCGTACCGATTAATACAACCAATAATTGCGCATAACCGCCTAATGCCGATAAACCTTTGTCCGACAAAGTTTCCGCCACCAAACCGAATACTCCTAACGGCGCAAAAGAAATAATAAGGCGTACAATGGCGGAAATCGCCTCCGCAAAATCTGCCACAGTTTGCTTCGTGTTTTCAGAAGCGTGACGAAGCGCTAAACCTAAACCAATAGACCAAGCTAACACGCCGATGAAATTCGCTTTAAAAATTGCATTTAATGGATTATCCACTACATTTAAAACCAAAGCCAATAACACTTCTCCCACTGACTGTGGCGCCGCACTGGCGTCTTCTCTCACCGCCAATGCGACTTCCGATGGAAATAGCATACTTGCAATTACCGCAATAACCGCGGCTAAAAACGTACCAAGTAAATAAAGTATGATAATTTCCTTCATATTGCTTTTGGAGCCGACTTTTTTATTCGCTAAAGCTGCCATAACAAGGAAGAAAATCAAAATCGGTGCTACTGCACGTAATGCTTTTACGAAAACTTGTCCTAACACGCCAACATTTGATGCTAAATTAAAATCAAGCGTCTGTTGAATGCTCGGATTAACAAGCGCGACAAGGAGCCCTAGGATAAGACCAATAGCAATTCGTTTGACCAAATTACCTTGGAAAAGAAAATGAACTAAACGTGATGTATTCATAATAAGATTAAATAAAAACGAGATTGAACTTAAGATCATTGATGATCCGCCTAAAACACCGTAAAGATAGCTTAAATTTCATTTGAAAGAAAACGTTTTCTTTTTATTTTTCTCTCCAAATTATCGTTTTATAAATATTTTCTAATATTTTGCGACATAAAAAAATTTTTTCTATTCAATATTGACAGCCTGTACAAAACAACAGTATATTAATACCTGTACAAACAACCACTACTTTCAAAAGCTTAGAGGAACCTAAGATGATGAACTACGCAAATACAATCGCTCAAAATGATATGACGTTTTCTTATCATCCGATGCCGTTTTTTAACGATATCGAACAACATCCTACATTCAACAAAAAACTTGATTTGAACCTATATTGTATTAAACGCCCTCAACAAACCTGTTTCATTCGCGTGACCAACCCTAATATGTTGGCTTGGGGCATTGAACAAGGCGATATGCTCGTGGTGGAAAAAAATGACAACCTCGCTGTGGGCGATTTTGTGGTACTCGAAACGGGCAATGAATTTCACATTTATGAATTTATCTCGCACAACGATGAATTTATTTTCATGGCACTAGATTCTCAAATGCACAACATCAAAACTAAAGATTGGACTTCATTGCCGATTATCGGCACGGTGACCAATACGATTCACCAAATTCAGCCGCGTCGTAATGGCTTAAAATTTGCCGCTTAATTCGCGGATAAACGCCAATCTAGTTCTAAATACGCACTAATATGCATTAATGCCACTCTCTATGAGACCTGCGCAGTATATAATAACTAGCCATGTTAAATAGCCACGGCGCAGGGCTGAAATTACACTCACAAAATAGCACCGCATTGGAAGCAATTCCAATGCGGTGCTATTTGCAGATCAGGCTGATAGCGCTTCAAAAAAAATTGAAAGCTACTGCCCAACTTACTTTGCGACTATCAAGAATTAATCGTCATAAAGATCTTGCCCGTCTTTACGCGTTCTTAGTAATTGAAGAATCCACACATATTGCTCCGGCTGCGGCGTGACAAAACGCTCGATTTCTTCATTCATGGCGCGCGCAGATTGTTCCGGATCATCGGTTAATTGCATGGCTGGATGGATTTCTATTTCGTATTTTCCAGTTTCGGCGTTGTAACGCGGAAACATCGGAATCACCACTGCTTTGGCAAGTTTCGCCATTTTATTTAAACCGGGCAATGTGGCTTTATAGGTGCCGAAGAAATCCACATACAGGCTTTGTTCCGCACCGAAGTCTTCATCCGGCAAGTAATAGCCCATTTCGCCTTGTTTTACGTAATTTAAAAAAGGTTTTATGCCATTTTGGCGTGCATGCATTTTGCCACCAAAACGCTGGCGCATCATCGTCCATAGCCAGTCGACTAAAGGATTGCGATGCGGATTATACATCGATGTCATCGGCATACCGTGCGTATGCAAAATAATCCCCGACGCATCAATCGCCCAACCGTGCGGTACCATTAAAATAATGTTTTTGCCTTCCGCTTTGGCTTGTCGAATATGTTCAAGCCCGATAAACTCACCGCGTTTTTGTAAATGTCGTTTCGAGCGAACGGCGATTTCACCGATACCAAACATCACTTGTGCCACCACCGCAAACATTTTATCAATCACCTCTTCGCGCTGTTGTGTTGTCCAGTTTGGAAAACAATGCGTTAAATTAATTTGTGCACGTCGGCGTTGTTTTTTCGCCTTGTGGCCAATCCACATCCCGAGTTTAGCCGCCCATTTATCACGCAGACGAAAGGGAACAAAGGCCAATAACAACAAAAAGAAAATACCGAGCCAAATCCCCCAATATTGCGGCTTAAAATAGGACCAAGAAAAATGCGCCTCATAACCTGATCGGGCAGTTAAACGTAGTTGTTTTTGAGAATCTGTCATAATAAAAACTGCGAGGAAATCCACCGCCCTCTAAAAATTAAACCAACCTTGGTCATAGGCCATTTTAACGGTCATAATAAAAGACATCGCCACCACCATCGGACGAATTAGCCGTTTACCCTTGCTCATAACCATTTTCGCCCCCAAATTTGCGCCGATTAAGCTGCCCGCCATCATCACGAAACCAACCGTCCACGCGATATGTCCGCCAATTAAGAAAAAAATAACCGAAGCGATATTTGAGGTTAAATTCATCACTTTTGCATGGGCGGTGGCTTTGGTTAAGTTAAAACCAAGCAATAATACGCAAGCCAAATTCATTAATGAGCCCGTGCCCGGCCCAAAAAATCCATCATAAAAACCTAATGTGATTCCCAAAGAAAGGGCAAAAATGGGATAAGAAAGACGTTGTTTTTTATCGTTTTCGCCTAACTTAGGGGTAAAAAGGAAATAAAGCCCAATAGCAAGGATTAAAAACGGCAAACCTTTTTTAACCAGCGATGAATCAATGCTTTGAATTAATAATGTACCGATCACTGAACCGATAAAAATCATGAATAAAATAAAGCCAAATTCGCGCAAATTCACCGCCTTCTTACGCAAAAAATACAAACTTGCCGATAAAGAACCGCCAAACGCCTGCAATTTATTGGTACCTAATGCCATTGCAGGCGGCATACCGGCCATCAATAAGGCAGGAATAGTAATTAAACCGCCCCCCCCGGCGATAGCGTCAATAAAAGCCGCCACAAAAGCAACTGCAAATAACAGCCCTAAAATATCCATGCCAAATTCCATAGGTTTACCTCAAATCATTATTCTAGCCATTCACTACGGTTTGGTGAGTTCAATATTTGCTGACATAAAAACGGCTCGGGTGGAACGGTTTTTGGTTTACCGGAAGGCGCACCGGGTTTTGCCGGCTCAAACCAAGAATAAAGTTCGGCACCGCATCCATCACCCGCAGGCACCGGTGCTTGCTCTTCACAATAGGTGGCATCTACCGGACATTTTAAACGCACATGGAAATGAGAGTCATGCCCGAACCAAGGACGAATTTTGTGCAACCAAGCGCGATCGGCTCCTGCCGTTTCGCAAAGTTTCAATTTAATTGCAGGATTGACAAAAATACGAGTAACTTCCGAATCTTCTGCTGCCAATTTAATCAGCTTAGCATGGTTGGCGTTCCAAATACTGTCGTCCACGCGCCGAGTTTGGCGGTTCACCACCAACAAACCTTTGCCGTCAGAATTCAGTGCTTCACTATCGGACATACTGCCCATGCGCAACCAAATGTCTGCATCCAGCCCCATTTGATGGCTCGCATGCCCGGTTAAAAAACGTCCGCCGCCCGGCATAGCAATATCGCCCACCAACATGGTTGGCAAGCCCGCGGCTTTCGCGCGTTGCCCCAAACGTTGCAAATAGCTAATCATGTTGGGATGTCCGTAATAACGGTTTTTATTCAAGCGAATCACTTGATAGCCGTCCCCCTTATAAGGTAAAGGCTGCGCGCCGATAATGCAGCCGTTGGAATAGCTGCCAATCGGCTTCGCCTTACCGTCCTCGCTTGGAATCGGACGCTTTACCCTCTGCCAATCTTGTGGCGCAGCTTGCACGCAAAATACCCAAAATGCGCTTAATATAAACGACGTGGTTAGTAAAATTTTATTCATTTATTCTCACTAAAACAAAGTGTCAAATGAGCACCGCATTGAACCCGCATCCAATGCGGTGCTGTTTACGCAGTTCGTTGTTGAAGCTGCAAATCAGCACCGCATTGAATGCTTTTTGATGCCGAAAGTGAAACCGTTATTTACATTGCGCCTTAAAACGCAATAAATGATCCAATAACACAATTGCCGTCATCGCTTCCGCAATAGGAACCGCGCGAATGCCAACACAAGGATCGTGGCGACCTTTGGTAATGACATCCACCGCTTCATTATTGAGATTTACCGAACGCCCCGGCACAGTAATGCTGGAGGTCGGTTTTAACGCGATAGTGGTAATAATCGGTTGTCCGGAGCTGATGCCACCGAGAATACCGCCGGCATGATTGGAAAGAAAACCTTCGGGCGTCATTTCGTCACGATGTTCACTGCCGCGTTGTTCCGTCACAGCAAAACCATCGCCGATTTCCACGCCCTTAACGGCGTTAATGCTCATTAAAGCGTGGGCTAAATCCGCATCCAGACGATCAAACACCGGTTCGCCCAAACCTGCCGGCACATTTTCGGCCACTACGGTCAGTTTCGCACCGATGGAATCCCCTTGCTTTTTCAAATCGCGAATCAATTCATCGAATTTTTCCAACGCATTTTTATCCGGGCAGAAAAACGGATTGTTGTTCACTTCCGCCCAATCGATGTTTTCAATAACTTGCGGGGCGATTTTGACCTTGCCGATTTGGCTTAAAAAACCACGTACTTCAATGCCAAATCGCTCGCGTAAATATTTTTTCGCAATGGCGCCGGCAGCCACGCGCATAGCGGTTTCACGGGCCGAAGAACGACCGCCACCGCGATAATCGCGGATGCCGTATTTCTGCTGATAAGTAAAATCCGCATGTCCCGGGCGAAAACGGTCTTTAATGTCGCCGTAATCTTGCGAACGTTGATCACCGTTTTTAATAATCATACCAATGCTGGTACCGATGGTTTTCCCTTCAAACACGCCGGATAAAATCTGTACTTCGTCATCTTCGCAACGTGGTGTAGTGTAGCGGGAGGTACCCGGTTTGCGGCGATCCAAATCCGGTTGAATATCCGCTTCCGACAGCGCCATGTTCGGCGGTACGCCATCTACAATACAGCCCAATGCGGTGCCGTGGGACTCACCGAAAGTGGTGACGCGGAAAAGTTGCCCTATTGTGTTTCCTGCCATAATTTCTCTCTTATTTTATTTGTTGTGCTTGCGTGTTTGCTAATTTAACTGCGTTCATATTCACAAAAGGAATTTCTTCGCCGCTATCGTTATTTTTAATAAAGACATCAAGTTGATTAAAGGCGATATCGATATTATTCTCGGCAAATAATTCGTTGATACGGCGATTTAAGGCGTCGGTGACACTAGTCCGTTCAGAAAGCTGACCAACATACACACGCAATTCGTGATCTAAAGTGCTGGCACCAAAACTCAAAAATAAAGCATGTGGTTCCGGATCTTTCAAGATGCCCGGTTGCTCGTTCGCTGCTTGTAACAACAAACGTTTCACCAAGGCTAAATCCGAGCCGTAAGCCACACCAATATTCACAATTAATCGCGTCACGGTATTAGAGAGCGCCCAGTTTGTCACTTGTCCCGTTACAAAGGATTTATTCGGCACGATAACTTCTTTTCGGTCAGGATCAATAATCGTGATGGCACGAATGCGGATTTTGGCCACGGTTCCGGTCACGTCATTAATTGTCACGGTATCACCAACCCGAATCGGGCGTTCGAATAAGAGAATAATGCCTGAGACAAAGTTAGCAAAAATTTCTTGCATACCAAAACCAAGACCAACAGAAAGTGCGGCGAATAGCCATTGTAATTTCGACCACGACATCCCCAGTGTGGCAAAGGCCCAAGCGCCGCCAATCGCGACGATAACATAAGTCAGTAAAGTGGTAATCGTGTAAGGCGTGCCTTGCGATAATTTCACCCGCGAGAAAACCAACACTTCTAAAATACCGGAAATATTGCGCACCAAAACATAGGTAATGGCGATAATGACCAACGCAACCAATAAATTGAACAACGTGATGCTTTCCGTCACGGATACGCCGTCCACCTGCGAACTCTGCTGCCATAAGGTAATATCGCGCAGATAGCTGGCGACTGTGATTAAATCCGACCAAACAAAATAGAAAATGGCGAATAATGCAGTCCAGATAAAAAGATCCGCAAAGCGTAATAACTGGCTTCTCACCTCATTAAGCGCCAACCCTTCTTCTTGCGCAGTAACCAATACCACATCATCGGAAGGCGGAGTGTCATTAAGATCCTCGGCTTTTTGACGACGTTTTTCCTGTAAACGACGATGCGCCAAACGGCGGGAAGATACGGTAATGCCGCGATAAACGGTTTGACGAAGGATAAACCAAACGCACCACGCAATGTAGGAATTAATCATATGTTGAATCAGATTCAATGCGGTGTAGTAATAGCCTAATACTACCAACACAATCAAACCGACCGGAATCAACTGCAACAACACTTGAATCGTTTTTACAACCACATTATTGCGTTTTGATTGACTTTTTTCAAAGGAACGTAATGCACTATTAAAGCGCGGAGCAATCATCACTACACAGAAAATCAACGCAGCAATGGTATTAAGCTCGCCTAGTACATCATTTGCCAAGCCGTTATCCATTACGTTACTAAATACCGAAGTATTCAATAACAATATCACGGCGACAATAATGTGTTTCACCACACTACGGAATTTTTCCGCATCATTTTGGGCAAAACCGAAGTGGCGCACGAAGATGCCGTTCGGACGATAAATCGCGTACCATACGTTAAAGAACCACCAATAACCCGCCATACGGAACGACCAATCCCAGAATTCTTGCGGATCACGGAAAAAGAAAAAACCGATCATCTGACAGACGGCGAGGAACCAAAGCGTACCGGATAAATTCAGCAATCCGGTCAATACTAATGCTATCGGCGTGTGCCATTGGCTGTCTGAGCGTAATGTATTGATTTCGCTGTTAATTAATGCCAAACGTTGTTTAATGGTTGGCTTAAATTTAAAAATTGCCCCGCCAATAATTATTAAAATCAACACATAACTCAGCAAGTAGGGCAAATTATCAAAATTCGTCGGAAAACCGAGGTGTTTCAACATCCCGCTAAATTGTATATCCAACGATGTCGGCAACGCTTTCAACCAGTCTAAATTGATCGGATTATTGCTTCTTACCCAGAAACTTTGCTGATCAAGTTGCGCCTGAATTTGGTCGCTGATTTGGGTAATTCGTTGCTGTGTCAATTCTAAGGAAATCGCGAGATTAAGTTGATTATTCAAAGACTTAATCACATCCGAAGCCATTTTGCGGCGCTCAAGCAACAAATTCTCCAGTTGTGTTTTTTCCTCTGCCGTAAAAACTTGATTTTCTTCCGCTTCCACTTTGCTGATGTAGCTATCTAAATCGTAAAGTTCATTACGACGCTGAGTAATATCGAAAATTTGCACCCGCAAATCGGCAATTTGTTTGGATAATCCTTGAATGTTTAAATTAGTCGGCAGCTTTTGTTTTTGTTGCTGAATAATCCGCGACAATACCAATGTGCCTTGCAACGCGCTAATTTGCTCATCTATCGTACGCTGGGTTTGCGTTAAGTTATCCAACACATTGCGCATACGCAATTCGTCTTGGGTTAAGGTATTGGTTTTTTCCGTTTGTTGTAACAAGAACTGACTTAATTGTGCATTGCGCTCCAATTCTTTTTGAATGTAATCGTTATTAACGGATTTTTGTTGCTGCTGTTGTGCCTGCTGCACTTGGTTTTGACTTTGCGCTAGATTTTTTTGGTTAATCGCATCTTGAATCGCTGCAATTTGCTGCTGCTGAACTTGTTGTTTTGCATTTAATAAATCGTAACGACTTTGATAAAGAACCGTTAATTGATCACTGTTTTTCAACAAAATCTGGTTGTAGTTATTTTTTAAATCAATCAGTTCCAATTCCAATTGATTTTGCTGCTTTTTGGCGGAACTCACCGTACCGTCCGACAATTCCTGATTTAAGATTTGGCTACGTTTGGCGTTATCCGTCAAGGCACTTTGCGCTCGTTCGGACACGGCACTTTGCCCCGCCAGCACCGCATTGGCGGCGCTCAATGCAGCTTGCGTATCTTGTTGTTGATTGTTGAGCTTTTCTAAAGACGCTTGTAAATCCGCCAACGCGGTTAATTTATAATTATCGGCATCGGCCTGATTAAAACGCTTTTTCAGATTCTGCAAATCCGCATTATTTTTCTGAATTTCGTTATCAGAATTGTTTAAGGTCGCCAGCAAATCGTCATTACTTTTTCGCTGGGTTTGAATTTGTTGCAACAAATCCAGTGCGCTTTGCAGTTCCTCAATGCGGTGCTGTTTGGCTTCTCCGTCATCGATTTTTTGTGCGGCAGCAAGTTCTGCTTTCAGACTTTGTTCCGTCGGCAAGGCTACGGTTTTCGGTTGATCTGCCGTCGCATCTTGCGACAATGTCGCCCCTACCACGGAGGCGGCAAGTAATACGGTGAAAAAACGAGAAATTTTCATAACTTATGACTCAATATGTTGAAGTAGCCAATCGGCTAATGTTTTCCGAGAAATTTTTATGCCGCCCTGATGCAAATCAGGGAGCGGATAGTAGGCCACCGGCTGTTTAAAACGCGCCAAATGGGTTTGTAAAAAAATGCGTAGCTTTTCCACTGCGCGTTCACTAAATTGTTCGTGAAACGCTGTCAATGCTACCGGACGTGCGCCAAATTCGGCATCGGCTTTTGGCAACACAAAAACCTGTTTTACCAAGCCCGATTGCAAAATCGTTTTTTCGATTTCTTCAGGCTGAATATTTTCCCCGCCAGAAATAAACATATTATCCAAGCGTCCGACAACCACCAGTTCGTCGTTTTGCCACAGGCCTTTATCTTTAGTTTGCAGCCATCCCGATTCGTTAATCAAAGGAAGGATTTCACCGTTTTTCCAATACCCCATGGCAAGCCCTGCGCCTTTTAGCCAAATTTCATCGTTTACTAATTGAAACTCGCGCCCTAACAATGCTTGCCCGACGCCGGGTTTGTCATCAGAAACTTTGGCGAAAATGGTGGAAGCCATTTCTGTCATGCCGTAGCCGCTGTACGGCGTAATGCCGTATGTGCGAATGGCTTGAGTCAACGCCACCGGAATATGTGCGCCGCCCAATAAAATATGACGCGTCTTCACTTCGCTTTGCGGGTACCGAGCCAAATAATCCAATAAACGTTGAAGCTGAGTCGGCACTAGCGAAACATGCGTAGCCTGCAATAGCGAGGCGTAAAAATCCGTTTGCGGAAAATGCAATTGTGCGCCACAAACTAACCAACGCCACACAATCCCCTGCCCCGATACGTGGTACAACGGCAATGACAATAACCAAGATTGCGTCGCGTGGAATTGCATCAATTGGCATACACCGCGCGCATTATCCAAGTGGGCTTGCACATTATGCAGTACCGCTTTCGGCTGGCCGCCGGAGCCGGAAGTGAGCGTCATTGTCGCCGGACGTAGAAAATCAGCTTCTTCGAGTTTTGCTAATGGGCATTCGGAAATATTCGCCAAATCTTCATGACGCAAACATAAATCAACACCGTATTCACGACAGAATTGGTCGATTCTCTGTTGCGGGAACGCCGGATTTAGCCCTATGATTTTAGCACCGCATTGAAGGCTTGCCAGATAAAGAAAAAGTATGGCTTCTGAATTTTTCGCGCAAAAAGCGACCATACTTTGCGGTGTGATGCCCCGTTGTTGCAAAAAAGCTGCAGTTTGATTAATTTTTTGCGCGACGTCAGCCCAAGTAAAAAGATCACCTTGCGAGGAACGCAAGGCGATTGTTTGGGAAGATTGAGGATTATCGGCAAAAACTTGCCAAGGAAAAAGGTTAATTGCTGACAAAATACGCCCGCACTTCGTCAATCAAACTTTCCGGCAAATTCATGGATTGCATGGCGCCTTCCAGCATCAACATTTTTCTACCGCTATTGGTATTGGTAATCACCCAATACGGCGTATCAGGAATTTGTTTCGGCTTAGTGTGGTTACCCGCCATTAGTAAAGTCGCTTCGTCTCGCGCAAAGTATACTCGGGTACGACCTTGCAAGGATTCCGTCGCCTGGGCGAAGCTTTCCGGATCAGTGCGATAAAGTACACGCAAAATCGCCAAGAAACGTACGACTGCTTTGCTTTCTTCTTTAAATTCGTCAGAATTTAGTAATAGGCGCACTTTGTCGCTAATTTGGTTAATGGCTTCATTTGATTGTTTTTTAGCCATTTTAGGCGCAGCAGTTTTCGATTCCAAAAACGTCTCTTGTTGCGACGGTGCATTCGTCAATTTAACCTCGCTTTCGAGCACCGCATCGGATTTAACTGCGTCTTCGGTAATGGAACCATCAAAAGAAACGAAATCTAACGTAGCGCTCGGGTTCGCGGGCAAATGAAGCAAGCGGCGGAGAATATCTGAAGCGCTTTCGCCGATTGATTGCGTTTGTTTTGCAATGTATCGGTATAATTCTTCATCCACTTCAATTATCTTCATTTTTACCTCTCCGTTTGCTAGAATTTTCGCCCATTATAGCGGTTTCTTAACAAATTCTCACGCGAAAAAATATGCCTATTCCTCAATTACTCAATTTCCAATTTGATCAAGCAAAACAAGCACTTCATTCATCCACTTTAATTTTTATTCACGGTTTATTCGGTGATATGAATAATCTCGGCGTGATCGCCCGGGCTTTTAGTGACGACTACAATATTCTGCGTGTAGATTTACGCAACCACGGGCAAAGTTTTCATTCCGAATTGATGAATTATGACTTAATGGCGGAAGATATATTTACGCTGATTCGACATCTTAAATTGGAAAAAACCATTTTAATCGGACATTCTATGGGCGGGAAAACGGCGATGAAATTAGCCGCACGGCATCCCGAAATCGTGGAGAAATTGATCGTTATTGATATCGCGCCACTGCCTTACGGCAATCGCGGCCATCAAGATGTGTTTCAAGGTTTATTTGCGGTGAATGCAGCAAAGCCGCAATCGCGCCAACAAGCCAAACCGATTTTGGCGCAACAAATCGCCGATCCGAGCGTAGTTCAATTTATGCTGAAATCATTCGAACCGACTTCGCCGGAATTTTTTCGTTTTAATTTAACCGCTCTTTTCAACAATTACGAAAATTTGATGGCTTGGCAAGATGTATCGGTTTCGGTACCGACCTTATTTATCAAAGGCGGCGATTCCCCTTACATCAAACTGCAAGATTCCGAGCGGATTTTACAACAATTCCCAAATGCCTCATCATTTACGATAAACGGTTGCGGACACTGGGTTCATGCACAAAAGCCGGCGTTCGTCATTCGTGCGATTAATCGATTTCTAAATAAGAATTAATCGGTTTAAATGAGAATTGAACTATGATATAGTGCGCGCAAATCACGGGCTCTGAGCCCTTTTGATTTTTAATATTTTCAAACATTTAATTTTAAAGGAAAGAAAGATGGCAGTTGTGGGTCTATTTTACGGTAGCGATACGGGCAATACCGAAAACATCGCGAAAATGATTCAAAAACAATTAGGCGCTGATTTAGTCGATATTCGTGATATTGCAAAAACCTCAAAAGAAGACATCGAAGCTTATGATTTTTTACTTTTTGGCATTCCGACTTGGTACTACGGCGAAGCTCAAGCAGACTGGGACGATTTCTTCCCAACCTTAGAAGAAATTGATTTTACCGATAAATTAGTCGCGATTTTCGGCTGCGGCGATCAAGAGGATTACGCCGATTATTTTTGTGACGCCATCGGTACCGTGCGCGATATCATTGAACCGCATGGCGCTATTGTCGTAGGGAATTGGCCGACCGAAGGTTACACTTTTGAAGCCTCCAAAGCCTTATTAGAAGATGGTACTTTTATCGGTTTATGTATTGATGAAGATCGCCAACCCGAACTCACCGCAGAACGCGTTGAAAAATGGTGTAAACAAATTTACGACGAAATGTGTTTGGCGGAACTCGCTTAACATCATAAAACAAGGAAACTTTATGTCTGAAGAAAATATTAAATTGCTCAAAAAAGCGGGCTTAAAAATTACTGAACCGCGTTTGACCGTCCTTGCCTTAATGCAAGATCACAAAAACGAACATTTTTCTGCAGAAGACGTCTATAAAATTTTGCTTGAACAAGGCAGTGACATCGGTTTAGCTACCGTCTATCGCGTGTTAAACCAATTTGATGAAGCGCACATTTTGATTCGTCACAACTTTGAAGGCAATAAATCGGTATTTGAATTGGCGCCAACCGAACATCACGATCACATCATTTGTGAAGATTGCGGCAAAGTTTTTGAATTCTCCGACAATCTGATCGAACAACGCCAAAAAGAAATCAGTGAACAATACGGCATTAAACTCAAAGCGCACAGTTTATATCTTTACGGCAAATGCAGCGATATTGAGAAATGTGAAGAGATCATTAAAAAAGACGAAGACGAAGACGAAAACAAATAATATTCAAGCCACAAGAATAAATTCACTGAAATTAGCCTCACAAAATAGCACCGCATTGGAAGTCGTTTCAATGCGGTGCTGTTTTTAATGAAGAATCAATTAAGGTTGAAATTACGATCTCGTCGACAAGGATATTAAACGCCCACGTTTACTCAGCGATATATTTTAGCCTATGGTGTAGCGCTTTCCACTTTGCGCCATAAATGTTTGCTGTAAATCGCCCCGATCGAATTAGGCTGCGCACCCATCACGGAAGGTGAAATATAAACCGGCGTAGTATATTGAAACAGCGGCAGCAACAGATTTTCCCGTTGAATGATATCACTTAATTTTAAATAAATGTCCAAACGCACTTTTTCATCCGTACTTTTCAGTGCCTGCTCAAAAAGTGCATCATAGCTTTCGTTCGCATAACCGCTTTTATTATCGGGACTTTTGGAATAAAACAAGCCTAAAAATGCCATCGGGTGATTAAAATCGCCACACCAACCGGAACGAATCAACTGAAACTCACCTTTCGTTCGTTTTTCTTGTAGTTGTTGCCAACTCATCGGCTGTGTTTCTACCCGCAATAAATCCGATTCCGATAATTGTCGCGCCAAACGATGGGCAATATTGCGATGCAGCGCGAAATCGTCATAACTCAACTGTAAAGTCAGGAGGTGCTTTTCGGTAATTTTACTTTGCGCCAATAACTGCTCCGCTACCACCGGTTCCCAATGCGAATCCTGCCCTTGCAACATCGCTTTCGGTAAGAAGTAAGAACTTGGCACCGCATTCGGCATTTCATGATTGGTAATAGATGTCACCGAAACTAAAGAGGCAACAGCTTTTCGTACTAAAGGATCGGCTAACTTCGGATCGCGCAAATTAAATTCGTAAAAATAACCGCATAATTGCGGAAAATATTGCACGTTTTCCGGCCTATTTTCGTGAGTTTGCTTCGGTGACCAAAGCACATCAAAGCGCTGTCCCCCATCGTTCTCGGTAAACAAATAATCCACCGCATTAAACGACACCGCCTCTTTTTGCCAATAATAGGGATTTTTTACTAAATGTACGCCATTTTCATCACGCGACGAAAACAGATAAGCCCCATTTGATACCATCAAGTTTAAATCATGATATTGCGGTAGTAACGCGACATGCGCCAACATTTCCGGCAAATAAGGCGTCGGTTTATCAAGCCGAATCAATAAAGTACGGTCAGTTTCCGCAAAGATTCCAAGACGGCTTAAAGGCTGTTGTTTCTCTAATACCGCTTGCGCATTTTGCACGTTTAAATACAACAAATAAGATTTTAACGGGCTTTCCGATTGCGCAAGCGCTTGCCAAGAAAGCACAAAATCCTGCGCGGTTAAAGGCGTGCCGTTTGACCATTTCAGCCCGTCACGCAAAATAAACGTCCAATTTCGGTTATCTTCAGTTTGCCAACTTTCCGCTGCAGCGGGAACCAAATTACCTTGCGCGTCATAAGCCGTTAAGCCCTCGAATAAATCTCGAATCAACGACGTTTGCCCCGCTTCCGTAACGAACCATGGAGATAGCACCGCATTGGGCTCAATGCCGCGTGTTAATTTCTCGCGATCATAATTAAGCGAAGACGATTGTTCAGTAACAGAAGGATTTGAATGCGGTGCTGTTGGCGTAGTTCGATTAAATTTATCACAACCGTTCGACGCCAAAATAATAGAAAAAATAAGTGCGCTTTTCAGCCAGTAAGGGAGGCATTTAGTCATTTTCAATCAGGTCTTCGCTTTCCCCTTCGGTTTTAATCCAGAATAAGAAAAACCAGTATTTCACTGCAATCAAGGCGGCAATAGTGCAGCGTCCAATCAGGCTCGGTGTGAAATAAAAACCAATTAATAACATCGTGGTAGATAGCGCTAAAATGGAAATCTTGGTTTTCTTCGTCATGGCGCGGCGCTCATTAAAGGATTTTAAATGATTTTGATAAACGGACGTGCGCATAAACCAAGCTTCTAGCCGTTTCGACCCTTTGGTAAAGAAAAATAAGGTAAGCAACAAAAACGGTGTAGTCGGCAAAAAAGGAATAAAAATACCAATAATGCCTAGTAAGAGCGAAACGAAACCCAATAAAACGTAAACGTATTTCATAAAATATCTGATAAGAGAAAATGCGAACCATTATTGCTGATTTTTTAGATTTTTCAACCTTGATATTATAAAATTTGCCGCGACTTAAAAAAGCGTATTTAAAAGGAATAATTATGCAAAACCCATTACTCAATATGCAAGGTTTACCGCCTTTTTCACAAATCAAACCCGAACACATTCAACCCGCCATTGAAAAACTTATTCAAGACTGCCGTGACACCGTCGAACAAGTGCTCGCACAGCCGCACTTTACTTGGGAAAACTTTATTTTGCCGCTAACTGAAGTCAACGATCGCTTAAGCCGCGCTTGGTCACCGGTTTCACATTTGAATGCGGTAAAAAACAGCCCGACATTACGCGAAGCCTATCAAGCCTGCTTGCCGTTACTTTCCGAATACGGCACTTGGGTGGGCCAACATAAAGGGCTTTACAACGCTTATTTAGCATTGCAAAACACCCCAGAATTTGCCACTTATTCTGTGGCGCAAAAGAAAGCCATTGAAAACAGCTTACGCGACTTCACACTTTCCGGCATCGGACTTTCGGAAGAAAAACAAAAACGCTACGGTGAAATTGCTGCTCGCTTATCCGAATTGAATTCTCAATTCAGTAATAATGTGCTAGACGCCACTATGGGCTGGGAAAAAATAATTGAAGACGAAGCCGAACTTACCGGTCTGCCTGAATCCGCCTTGCAAGCGGCAAAACAATCCGCTGAAAACAAAGGGTTGCAAGGCTATCGCTTCACCCTTGAAATTCCGAGCTATTTGCCGGTGATGACTTACTGCGAAAATCGCGCATTGCGTGAAGAAATCTACCGCGCTTACGCGACTCGCGCTTCCGAGCAAGGCCCGAATGCGGGGAAATGGGACAACAGCAAAGTGATGGAAGAAATTCTTACTTTGCGCATAGAGTTGGCGAAATTGCTCGGTTTTAATACCTATACCGAACTTTCCCTCGCGACAAAAATGGCGCAAAACCCTCAACAAGTGCTGGATTTCTTAGATAATTTGGCGGAACGCGCCAAACCGCAAGGTGAAAAAGAGTTGCAAGATCTGAAAGATTATTGCGAAAAAGAGTTCGGCATTACTGAACTTGCTCCTTGGGATATCAGTTTTTATAGCGAAAAACAAAAACAACACTTATATGCCATCAACGACGAAGAACTTCGCCCGTATTTTCCGGAAGAACGCGTTATTTCCGGCTTATTTGAATTGATTAAACGCATTTTTAATATTCGTGCGGTAGAACGTTTCGGTGTGGACACATGGCATAAAGACGTGCGTTTCTTTGATTTAATTGATGAAAAAGATCAAATTCGCGGCAGTTTTTATCTTGATCTTTACGCGCGCGAAAATAAACGCGGCGGCGCCTGGATGGATGATTGTATCGGCCGTAAACGTAAGCTTGACGGTTCAATTCAAACGCCGGTGGCATATTTAACCTGCAATTTCAACGCGCCTATCGGCGATAAGCCGGCACTCTTTACTCATGACGAAGTCACTACGTTGTTTCACGAATTCGGGCACGGCATTCATCATATGCTCACCCAAATCGATGTTTCTGATGTGGCGGGCATTAACGGGGTGCCTTGGGATGCGGTGGAATTACCAAGTCAATTTATGGAAAACTGGTGTTGGGAAGAAGATGCACTGGCATTTATTTCCGGTCATTATGAAACGGGCGAGCCGTTGCCAAAAGAAAAACTTACACAATTATTGAAAGCGAAAAACTTCCAAGCGGCAATGTTTATTTTACGTCAACTTGAATTCGGTATCTTCGATTTTCGCTTGCATCATACATTCGAACCTGAAAAAGTGAATCAAATTTTGGATACCTTGAAAGCCGTAAAATCACAAGTGGCGGTAATTAAAGGCGTCGATTGGGCAAGAACACCACATAGCTTCAGCCACATTTTTGCCGGCGGTTACGCGGCGGGCTATTACAGCTATTTGTGGGCGGAGGTGTTATCGGCCGATGCGTTCTCGCGTTTTGAAGAAGAAGGCATTTTTAACCCGATCACCGGTAAATCCTTCTTAGATGAAATCTTAACCCGCGGTGGCTCCGAAGAACCGATGCTACTCTTTAAACGCTTCCGCGGCCGCGAACCTCAACTTGATGCCTTGTTAAGACATAAAGGCATCGCCCCAACTAATCTGCAATAAGCAAACAGCACCGCATTGAAACTGCTTTCAATGCGGTGCTATTTGGCGATCCCAAACAAAAACAGTCGATTCTAATAAAGAATCGACTGTTTTTTTAAAGTATTAATTAACCGTTGTAGCGTCTGAATACTAAAGTTGCATTCGTGCCGCCGAAACCGAAACTGTTTGACATGACAGTTTGCAAGCCTGCGTGTTCCTTGGTTTCGGTCACGATGTTACAACCTTCCGCCGCTTCGTCTAGGGTTTCAATGTTAATACTCGGTGCGATGAAATCGTTGTGAAGCATTAATAAAGTATAAATCGCTTCGTGCGCACCGGCTGCACCTAAGGAGTGACCCGTCATAGATTTGGTAGAAGAAATCGCCGGGGTATGATTACCAAAGACACTTTTAATCGCCCCTAATTCTTTTACGTCACCCACCGGAGTCGATGTGCCATGTACATTGATGTAGTCAATCGGCGTATCGACCGTCGCCATTGCTTGTTTCATACAACGCTCGGCACCTTCGCCGCTCGGTGCGACCATATCGTAACCATCGGACGTTGCACCATAACCCACGATTTCTGCATAAATCTTCGCACCACGAGCAAGCGCATGTTCCAATTCTTCCACCACAACTACAGCACCGCCACCTGCAATCACGAAACCGTCGCGGTTTGCATCGTAAGCACGAGAAGCTTTTTCCGGTGTGTCATTGTATTTAGTAGAAACTGCGCCCATTGCATCAAATTCAGTTGCACATTCCCAAGAAAGCTCTTCAGCACCGCCGGCGAAAACAATATCTTGTTTGCCTAATTGAATTAATTCCAGCGCATGGCCGATACAGTGCGCAGACGTCGCGCAAGCGGAACTGATAGAATAGTTCACGCCACGAATTTTGTAAGGCGTGGCCAAACAAGCCGAAACGCTTGATGCCATAGTTTTCGTTACCGCATAAGGGCCGATCGCTTTTACACCACGTGGGCCGCGTACCGCATCGCACGCCACTAATTGGTTATGCGCCGAACCGGTACCCGCACCGATAACAAGACCGGTACGATCATTAGAAACTTGCTCTTCGCTTAAACCGGCATCTTCAATCGCTTCACGCATAGAAAGATAAGCATAAGCCGCCGCATCGCCCATAAAACGATACACTTTACGATCAATGTGTTCGCTCGGATCCAGTTTAATGGTGCCGGCAACATGGCTACGCATTTTCATTTCCACAAATTCAGGCACCACTTCGATACCTGATTTGCCCGCTTTTAATGATGCAAGCACTTCTTCTTTGTTGTTACCGATACTTGAAATAATACCAAAGCCTGTAATCACAGCTCTCTTCATTGCTTCTTCCTTATTGATTTATATGTAAAATGACGGGGCAAAATTACTACGAAATAAAAATATTTCAAGCAATAATTCATTTGTTTGACCAGTTATCACGGCTGACAAATTTAATAAGCCCGAAAATTCGGTTATTATAAGTTAATTCCATAATGCAAGAAAGGAATAAAAATGCTCTCTGTTTCCTATGCGAAAATTCATTTTAATGAAGAAAACACTCCTGTTTCCGAACAATTCGATGACGTTTATTTTTCCAACCAAGACGGGCTTGCCGAAACGGATTATGTGTTTTTACAAGGAAACCAATTATGGCAACGCTGGTTGTCGCATAAAAATACGCATTTTGTCGTTGCGGAAACGGGCTTTGGCACGGGATTAAACTTTTTCGCGGTTACCGCGCTCTTTCGTCAATTCCGCGCACAACATTCCAATGCGGTGCTAAAACGACTGTTCATGCTCTCCTTTGAAAAATATCCGCTAAAACCAACCTCGCTTGCGCAAGCGCATCAGGCTTATCCGCAATTTTCCGAGCTTAGCGAACGGTTACAGTATTATTGGCCGTTGCCGATTAAAGGCTGCCAACGCATTCATTTTGCCGAAACTACGCTGGATTTATGGTTCGGTGACGTGGCGGAAAACTTACCGCAACTTGGCGATTACATGCACGAAAAAGTAGATGCTTGGTTTTTAGACGGCTTCGCGCCGAGTAAAAATCCTGATATGTGGAATGAAAATCTGTATCGTCAAATCTATCGTTTTACCAAGCCTAACGGCACGTTCGCTACTTTCAGCGCCGCCAGTGCGGTGCGCAAAGGCTTGGAGTCCGCCGGTTTTGCCGTAACCAAACGCAAAGGCTTTGGTAAAAAACGCGAATGTTTAAACGGACAAAAAATTAACTCAACCCTCAACGAACTTTTTTTACCTTGGTATTTGCCGCAACCGGCTCGAATGGAAAAACAAGATGTGGCGATTATCGGTGGCGGTATAGCCTCACTTTGCACCGCCATTGCCTTACTCAAACGCGGCGCCAACGTCACACTTTATTGCGAAGACGAACAACTTGCACTGAATGCCTCGGGAAACAAACAAGGTGCTTTTTATCCGCAATTAAGCGACGATAATGAACTCACCATGCGTTTTTACATTCACGCCTTTGCTTACGGACGTCAATTATTAAATTGGGCAACGGAACAAGGTGTTGAATTTGAACACGAATTTTGCGGCGTAGCGCTATGCGGGTACGACGAAAAAAACGCAAACAAATTAGCCAAAATTGCGCAATTAGACTTACCAACAGAACTCTTTGAAATGTTAAATGCCGACCAACTCAGCAAAAAAGTCGGTTTACCATTGCCTTGTGGTGGTGGGTTTATTGCCCAGGGCGCTTGGCTCGCACCACGTCAATTTGTACAAAATACATTTGCTTTGTTAGAAAAATACGGTGTGAAGATCAAAACTTCGCAAAGCATTACCGAACTTTTGCAAACCCCAAACGGCTGGCAACTAAGAAATGCACAAAATGAACAGATAAATCACGAAGTCGTAGTGCTCGCCAACGGCTACAAAATCACCGATTTCACTCAAACCGAAAAACTGCCACTCTATCCAATTCGCGGACAAGTCAGCCAAATTCCGACATCGGAAAACTTGCTCAAACTCAAATCCGTGCTTTGTTACGACGGATACCTTACACCGGTTGATCAGGTAAAAGCCAGCCATTGCATCGGTGCAAGCCATGTACGCGACAATACAGATCGCCATTTCAGCGCGCAAGAGCAACGAGACAATCAACAAAAATTGCAGCGAAATATCGCAGAACCTTGGACTGAAGACGTGAACACGTCAGACAATCTCGCCCGAATCGGCGTGCGCTGCTCCGTACGCGATCTCGCCCCAATGGTTGGAAACGTGCCGAATTTTATCCAACAACAGGAAGATTATCATAATCTCTTCAATCTTCGTCGCCGCAGACAACCAATCAAAAATGCGGACAATTTTCCGAATCTTTTTTTAATTGCAGCTTTAGGTTCACGTGGATTGACTTCGGCTCCCTTGTTAGGGGAAATGTTGGGCTCATTGATTTATGGCGAACCAATGCCGTTAGGCGAAGCGCTTATACATAATTTAGCGGCGAATCGAGCTTGGATAAGAAAATGGTTAAAAGGCTCTGAAGTCAAATAAGAAAAATCGTTTACATTGTTTCGATGATCACCATATTAAGCTACAAAATTGAACATCGGTTTGAGCACCGCATTGGAGTGGCTTGGTGATTCGTTTATGCGATGAATACGAAGAATGCCGCGTTTCCGTTTCCTCACCGCGCTTCACGACCACTTGTCTTCGGTCGCTTCTCTTGGCCGTTTATCTTCGGCTGTTTGTCTTTCTCCCGTTTTGCGATTTTTTGCCAATAAAAAAACCCCAGCCTTCTGACCGGGGTTCCTTTCATATCTACCTGGCGGTGCCCTACTCTCACATG